>JAISLN010000017.1 GCA_031290835.1 Prevotellaceae bacterium | reverse complement strand
GTCCTGCGAGCCGCTGATGTATTTCGTTCCCGGAGGATTTTCGAAGCAAAAAAGCGTTCTTGCCAGCTTTTCCTTGTCGCCGGCAGGAATATTTACCTGCCACAGCTCAATAGCTTTTTTGCGCGAGCTGGTTGACATGCCGCTGCGGTCGTTGAAATCGTAGTCCGGCTCGATGGAAATGGTTAGCACAGCGCCGGGGCAAAGGCTGCTGACGTTGGGCTGGTCAAGCCACCCGCCTGCCAAGTCGATGCGGTAGGGGATGCGGCATTCGCTGCGCAGGGCTGTTGTGGAGCGTACCGGCAGCTTTTCGTGCGGAACGCGCTTGCTAACGACATAGGCTATGCCCAAATCTTTGCACAGCTGCTCCTTCAGGTTGCTATGCCCATCGCTGTTTACGAACAGAATATCGGGTTTGAGGGCTTTAACTTCCTCCAAGAAGTCAATAATCCCGCTGCCGCTGTTTATCCATGCGTTTTTTACGGCTTTGAGAGCTTTTACCATGTAAAGGCGCTCTTGCTCGTTGTTTACAGGCCAGCGCGCCTTCAGCTCGTAGAGCGTTTTGTCCGATCCTATGCCGACGTACAGCTCGCCGTGCGTGGCGGCCTCCTCAAAGAACGCCACGTGCCCGCTGTGGAGCATGTCGTAGCATCCGCTTACAAAAACTTTTTTCATATACATACAGCTATTTTGGGATTATACCATAGAGCGCAAACGTACAAAAAAAAATTGGCTCTATAACGTTTCGGGTGGTTAATGGATAAAAAATTGCCGTCAACCGTTGCCCGTCAGGGCATACATATCCATAGAAACGGTATTATCCACCTTCCATAAACCTCGTAGAGGTTTCATACTTTCTATTGATATGTAACGCCTGACGGCGTAATTTCCGCTCTCCGGTGCTTTTTCTACTGATATGTATGCCCTGACGGGCAAAGAAAAATTACTTACGGTGAATACGTATCCGTTTGGATAAAGATAGCCACCTGAAACGTTATAGAGCCAAAAATTTTGAATTTTGAATTAATACCACCCCTACAATATAACAACTACAATACCACAATCCTCAATATTTTGCCTTTGCCGGCTTTTACAATGTAGGCGCCCGGCGGCAGATGCTCAAGGTTTACGGTGGTGGCTTCGCCTGTTGCCTCATAAGCGCCTATACGGCTACCCTGCATGCTGTAGATTTCTATTTTCTCACCCGATTTCAGGTTGGCAATGGTCAGCAGCCCGTTGGTTACGGGGTTGGGGTAAAGCTCAAGCTGCCGCTGTGCGCCGTCGGCTACGCCGGTTTCTACTTCTTCTTCCTTTTCCTCTTCCTTTGTCCTCCACCTTGCCACAAGAACAATATTTTCGGTAACGGGCGTATCGAAGCTCCAGAGCGCACTACTGCTTGTCCACCCCGCGAGCACGTAGCCCTCGCGGACGGGCGGCTGAGGCAGGACGGCAGGGGTGTTGTAGATAACCGTTGTATCCCACGCAGCAATGCCGACGCCAATAAAGCGCACCATGCAGGGCGGCTGCCAGCGGGCAACGAGCGTAGCGGCCGACGTTAGGGTAGTATCGGGCTTGTAGGGAGCGCCGTTCTCAAAGTACCAGCCGAGAAAAATGCACCTGTCTTTGGCAACCTCCGGCACGCGGTCGCCGAACGCTTCATTCCGCACCACGCGAATTTGCCTGACGTTGGAGGAGGCGCTGTCGCTGAAAACGCCGCCGTTAGGGTCGATACGAACGACGAATGATTTCAGGTTTTCAACGCTATCGGGGAGGTAAAACCCCAGGTGCGGCGGCTGATTGTAGGATACGTTTTGCCACGCTACGCCGAGCCTGTAAACAGGGTCGTGCATCAGCGTAAAAAATTTGTGCTCTGTGGGAATGGTGGTGGCGTAGAGCATAAGGCGGTCGGGGTTGGCAGTGCTATAGAGCACCACCTCCTCGCGCCAATCGCCCAAAATATCGGCGCTAATGCAGGGATTTGCCTTGGTGCCGTTTACCGAGGCTCCGAGGCTGAACGTGATGAGGCGTTGCGTACCGGAGCCTGTCCACTTGTCCAGCTTGTTCCCGTCCAGCAGCTCGTCCTGCAAGTCGCCATCCCAGTATATTCTAAAGTTTGTAGAAGGCTTGGATTTAGCCAGCTGCGCACCCTTGCAGCTGTATATGCCCGATCCGCTGCTACTCCACATCTCAAAGCCGCGAGAGCCTGCGTCTATGTCTGCCGCCAAGCCTCGCCCGTTGTCGTTTGCGTACGTCTCCGAGCGCCAGATAATAGCGCCTGTTCGGGCGTCGTGCATTTCGTAGTCGTACTTACCCGCGGATGTTTCTTCGTGCACCTCCCACACCTCCAGCCCCGGCCTGTCGGGGTCCAAGTCCGACAGGTGCATGGCGTCGCCGTGCCCCAAGCCTGTGCGGTACATGAGCTTGCCGTCGTCGTCTATGGCGCCTGCGCCGTAAATGATTTCGTCCTTTCCGTCGCCGTCAACATCGCCCACGGAGAGGTTGTGGTTTCCCTGCCCGTAGAGGCTTCCCGCACCGGCGCTGTTGCCCGAATCGTAGCTCCAGCGCTCCACCAGCTGCTTGTTTTTCACATCGTAGGCGGTAAGCGCGGCGCGGGTATAGTATCCGCGGCACATCACCACGCTTGGATGCACGCCGTCCAAGTAGGCTACGCACGCCAAAAAGCGGTCAACGCGGTTGCCGTAGCTGTCGCCCCAGCTGCTCACGGTACCGCGCAAGGGCTTGTAGGCTACGGTGCTCAGGTTGGCGCCCGTTCTGCCGTCAAACAGGGTGAGGTATTCGGGGCCGGTCAGCACAAAGCCCGTTCGGCTACTCCCACCCGATGAGATATTTTCATTGCGGTACACAGCAAGCGAATCGTCGCCGTTCATAATCACGTAGCGACCTTTGCCATCAATGGCGCCGGGCGCTGTTTTGCAGACCATTTCGGCGTAGCCGTCGCCGTCAAAGTCGTACACCATGAATTGGGTATAGTGCGCTCCGGCGCGAATATTTTTGCCCAAATCTATACGCCATAGGCGCGTACCGTCGAGCTTGTAGGCGTCTATGTAAACGTTGCCGGTGACGCCCGTTTGCGAATTGTCCTTCGAGTTGGTGGGGTCCCACTTGACAATTATTTCGTACTCGCCATCGCCGTCCAAATCTCCCACGCTGCAATCGTTCGGCAGGTAGGTATAGCTTTCGCCGTTGGGGAAATTCGTGATGCTGCTTTCGGACTTTCCGTCGTAAGTTACGTTCGGCGGGGTTGTGCCTCCGGCCGGGCGTTGCAGCTGTATGTACTTGTACGGCTCCGCCCAGGGGGTTACGCCTCCGGCGCTGTCGAGCGGCCCAACGCCCTCGGCTATGGCCCGGATGCTGTACACCGACGAATTTGTGCCCGCCGCATCGGTGTAGCAGGTGGGAGCGCTAACGGGCAGCTCTTCAATAAGCTCCCCATCGCGGTAAACGTTAAAGCGCGTCCAATGGTAGCTGTCGGTAGCCAGCAGCCGCCAGCTCAGGTAAACGCCGCCGCTTACCTTTACGGCGAGCAGCCCGCGCCCCAATTGCTCCATCTGACGGGCGCCATGCGCAACAAAAATCGTGGCAGAGAGCAACGCCATGTGCAATAGTAATCGTTTCATAAAGCGAATGATTTTATGCAAAGGAGATTCCCCGCTTCTCCCGGAGCGACGGCGCACTGCGCCGTCGCGTTACTCCGAGCGAAGCGAGGAATCTACCCCTCAATTTATGCATTAAAGAAGAACTTTACTTCACCACCAGCTTCAGCTGCCTTGCTGCGCTGCCTTTGGTTACGCGAACAATGTAGGCGCCCTGCGGCAGGCTTGTCAGGTCAATGGTCTCCTTGTTGCCGGTTGCCTTGCGCGAAAGCAGCAGCGTACCGCTCAGGTTGATAACATCTACAACTTCGCCGCCTTCCAATCCGCTCAAAATCACGTAGCTGCCGGCAGGGTTGGGGTAAAGCGCAATGCCCGACAGCGCGTTGTCGCCAACGCCGGTTTCTCCGTCGTCATCATCATCATCATCATCATCGTCATCTTCATCTTTTTCCCATTGCGCGGTAAGCGTCAAGTTGGAGGTAACGGTGGCGGTGCCAAAGCTCCAGAAAGTAGCATCGTTGTACCAGCCGCTAAAGATGTAGCCGCTGCGAG
>JAISLN010000016.1 GCA_031290835.1 Prevotellaceae bacterium | reverse complement strand
GAGGTGCTCTGCACCGCCGCCAAGGGCATTGCCGAAATCATCACCCTGGCAGGGCGCATCAACATGGACTTTGCCGACGTGCGCACCGCCATGAAGGATAGCGGCGTGGCGCTCATCGGAGTGGGGCGCTGCGCCGGCGAAAACCGCGCGGAGGAGGCGGTTAACCAGGCCATCAACTCGCCCCAGCTCAACAACAACAGCATTCGCGGCGCAAAAAACGTGCTAATCAACATCGTCATGGGCGAAAAAGAGCTCAAGGTAAGCGAAATAGGGAAGGTCAACGAAATTGTGCTCAACGAAGTTGGCGATATCTCCAAGCTCTACATCAAGACCGGCATTGGGAAAAATCCGCAGCTGGGCGAAGATGTTACCGTGAGCATCATCGCCACCGGCTTTGAAATGGGGGATATCGGCATTGCCGATTTGCCGGCTGGCGCCCCTCAGCCTGCCCCTACGTACCCGCCCGTCGCCACCGTAAATGGCGGCAAGAAGGGTAAGCTCCTGCCGATAGACATGGGCAGTAGCTGGAGCGATCCCCTGAACGACCCCCTGAATCCTTTCGCAACGGTAGCAGAGGAGGAAGAAGAGTTGGAGAACGAGCGAGGCTACGCCGGCAACCATCGCCCGCAGGGAGGTCTAGCAGCTGCGCAGGGAACGGTCAAAATTCCGACCCCCTCGGGCAGGCTTCCGTTCCTGTTGGACGACAGCTTGTCCGACGACGAGCTCGACCGCCCCATTCGCTCCGCGAAAAGCCGGAGGATTAACCGCAGCGAACGCGAGGTAACAAACCTCACCCTCGTTGGCGGCAGCTGGGAGCAAACCTCAGCCTCATACGTCAACGGCAAGCCGGACTAAACACCCGCTGCATCCCGCAGGATGCAGGAGATGACGGAGGATGACCTTTATACCGAGCGATACATTACTTGCGGGATGCTCCATTCGTCGGATGTCGCTTTGCGGCAATTGCCCCTTTGGGTTTTAATTTCATCGTTTAACTCCCTGCGGGGAGGCGGGAAAGTAGAAAACGTATATTTTTCTATCGCTTATCTTTCTTGTTTTTAAAGCTGTTGGCGAGCTCGCTAACGCGCTGTTAATTTATTACCCTACGGGCAACCGCCGCGGAGCGAAGCAACCGAAAAACGGAAATTTTTCGTCGCTCAATTTTTTTACGTTCGACTAATTTTGTACTTTTGGGGCGTTAATTTTACGAGTTCCGAATTGTACAAGCCTTTTCACGGCTCGCAAACCCAAAGAAATCAAACTCTAACACTCAAAAAAAAATCACATGAATTTCGCAAACGCCGGACTCTACGACCCCAGCTACGACCACGATTCGTGCGGCGTAGGCTTGGTGGTTAATCTTCATTCGGCAAAAACTCACGATACGGTAGATAATGGCCTGAAGCTTTTGGAGAACATGGTGCACCGCGGCGCGGAAGGCGCAGACCCCCTCACCGGCGACGGAGCAGGTATTATGCTGCACATCCCCCACGAATTTATTTTGCTCAACGGTATTCCGGTGCCCGAAAGAGGGCATTACGGAACGGGGCTGGTGTTTCTGTCAAAAGATGCTTTCAAGCAGCGGTGCGCGCTGGAGGCAATACAGGAGGAGGTGGAGAGCAGCGGCTTTTCGTTGCTGGCCGTGCGCGATGTGCCGGTCAACAGCGCCATTCTGGGCGCAGGATCGTCGGCTACGGAGCCGACGGTAAAGCAGCTCTTTTTGGTGGATAAGGACGGAAAAAGCGGCCTGGATGTGAGGCTGTACGTCCTGCGCAAGGCAATTGAGCGCAAGCTCTCGAGGGAGGAGTGCTACGTGGTGAGCCTCTCCACAAAAGCTATTGTTTACAAGGGTATGCTCACCTCAAACCAGCTGCGGGAGTACTTTTTGGACTTGAGCAACCCGTACTTTACCAGCGGCATTGCGCTGGTGCACTCGCGCTTTAGCACCAACACGTTCCCGAAGTGGGAGCTGGCGCAGCCTTTCCGCCTTCTTGGGCACAACGGCGAAATCAACACCATTCGCAGCAACCGCGAGTGGATGAAGGCGCGGGAGGAGCAGCTCACCTCCGAAAACGTTGCCAACATCAAAGATGTGCTGCCCATCGTGGAGGAGGGCATGAGCGATAGCGCTTCGCTGGACAACGCGCTGGAGTTTTTCGTCATGTCGGGCATGTCGCTCCCGCACGCGCTCTCCATGCTTATCCCCGAAAGCTGGAACAGCAAAAACCTTATCCCCGCTTCGCTAAAGGCGTTTTACGAGTTTTGCTCCATTGCCTTTGAGCCGTGGGACGGCCCCGCCACGCTGCTCTTTTTTGACGGCCGCTACGCAGGCGGGATGCTCGACCGCAACGGGCTACGCCCGGCGCGATACGTTATTACCAAAAACGATACGTTGGTAATGGCCTCCGAAACGGGCGTGCTCACCTTTGACCCTTCCGAAATTCGCGAAAAGGGAAAGCTGCAACCCGGAAAAATCTTGCTGGTGGATACCGAACAGGGGCGCATACTCCGCAACGAAGAGCTCAAAAGCGCTTTGGCCAATGAGCATCCCTACGAAAAATGGCTGCAAGCCTACCGGCTGGAGCTCAACAAAATTACTTCGGGCAGGAGCGTTGTGCAAACGGTGAAGGACTACCCAAAGCTGCTGCAGGTGTTCAGCTACACCAAGGAGGAGCTGGAAAAGCTCATCACCCCAATGTGCGCCGAGGGCAAGGAGCCTATTGGCTCCATGGGCAACGACGTTCCGCTGGCGGTGCTCTCAAGCCGCCCGCAAAACCTGTTCCGCTACTTCAGGCAGCAGTTTGCGCAGGTAACCAACCCGCCCATCGACCCCATACGCGAGGAGCTGGTAATGTCGCTCACCGGCTACATCGGCACGTTCGACCACAACCTCATTTCGCCCAACCCCGACCTCTGCCGGATGATACGCCTCAAAAGCCCCGTGCTCACCAACCGCGACTTCGATATTCTTTGCCACATTGAGTACAAGGGCTTTCGCTCCTACGCCATCCCCATGCTCTACGACGTGGCGCTGGGCGCAAAGGGCTTGGAGGCGGCTATCGACGGGCTTTGCCGGGAGGCGGACAAGGCGGTGGACGAAGGCTACAACTACATTATACTTAGCGACAGAGGCGTTACGGAGGCAAAGGCGCCCATTCCGTCGCTTCTGGCGCTGTCGGCGGTGCACCACCACCTGATAGCCGTGCGCAGGCGCGTACAAATTGGGCTGATTGTGGAGAGCGCAGAGCCGCGAGAGGTGATGCACTTTGCGCTGCTGCTCGGGTTTGGAGCTAGCGCCGTCAACCCCTACATGGCCTACGCTGCCATCGACAGCCAAATCAAAAGCGGAGAGCTGCGCCTCGACTTTGCCACCGCCGAAAAGCACTACATCAAGGCAATCGACAAGGGCTTGCTCAAGATTATGTCCAAAATGGGCATCTCGACGATGAGAAGCTACATTGGGGCAAAGATTTTTGAGGCTGTCGGGATTTCCGAAAGCTTGTCGGAAAAATACTTTGGCGGCGTTACCACCAAAATTGGAGGTATTGACCTCGAAGATATTGCCCGGCAACAGGAGCTGCTGCTGAAGAGCGCCTTTGAGCCGGAGAATGAAGGCGGGCTGTGCGGCGAAGGCTTCTACGCCTACCGCAGGGACGGCGAAGTGCACGCTTGGAACCCCGAAACAATATCCAAGCTGCAGCTCGCCACGCGAACAGGATCGTACGAAAAATTTAAGGAGTACACGGCTGCGGTTGACGGAAAGAGCGCCCCCGTGTTCATCCGCGATTTGCTCGACTTCTCCACCGGGCTTCCCCCCGTCCCCCTTGAGGAGGTAGAGCCAAAGGAGGCCATTGCTCGCCGATTTGTTACCGGCGCCATGTCCTTTGGGTCGATAAGCAAGGAGGCGCACGAGGCAATGGCGTTGGCCATGAACAGGCTGGGCGGCAAAAGCAACACCGGCGAGGGCGGCGAGGACGCCGAGCGCTTCAAGCCCCGCCCCGACGGATCGTCGGCGCGTAGCGCCATCAAGCAGGTGGCGTCGGGACGATTTGGCGTAACCGCCGAATATTTGGTCAACGCCGACGAAATACAAATAAAGGTGGCGCAGGGCGCAAAACCCGGTGAGGGCGGGCAGCTGCCCGGATTTAAGGTGGACGAGGTGATTGCCAAAACGCGCCACTCCATCCCCGGAATATCGCTCATCTCGCCCCCGCCGCACCACGACATCTACTCCATTGAGGACTTGGCGCAGCTGATTTTTGACCTCAAAAACGTCAACCCCAAGGCGAGAATATCCGTGAAGCTGGTTTCGGAGAGCGGCGTGGGAACTATTGCCGCAGGCGTTGCAAAGGCAAAGGCCGACATGATCATCATCAGCGGCGGCGAAGGCGGCACGGGGGCAAGCCCCATGAGCTCCATAAAGTACGCCGGATTGCCCACCGAAATTGGGCTGGCCGAAACGCAGCAAACGCTGGTGGCCAACAACCTCCGCGCACAGGTGGTGCTCCAAACGGACGGGCAGCTCAAAACCGGGCGCGACATCATCATTGCCGCCCTGCTGGGCGCCGAAGAGTACGGCTTTGCCACCAGCGCCCTCATTGTGCTGGGATGCGTAATGATGCGCAAGTGCCATGTGAACACCTGTCCGGTGGGCGTGGCTACGCAGGACGAGCGCCTGAGGGCGCGATTCAAGGGCAAGGAGGACTACCTGCTCAACTTCTTCCTCTTCTTGGCGGAGGAGGTGCGCGAGTACCTTGCGCAGATGGGCTTCCGCTCGCTGAACGAAGCTATCGGACGGGCGGATTTGCTCCGGCAAAACGCCAAAAAGTTTGCCGAAAACCCCAAAGTTGCCAAGGTTGACCTCGCGCGCCTGATATACTTTCCCGAAGAGGCAAAGCGCTACCCCATACGGAACGCCAAGCCGCAGGAGCATCTCATTGCCAAAGTGCTCGACAGGCAGCTGCTTAATGAGGCAAAAAAGGCGCTGGACAGCGGCGCAACGGTGGAGCTAAGCCACGCCATAGCCAACACCGACAGGGCTGTGGGCGCAATGCTTTCGGGCGCGGTTGCCGCAAAGTACGGCAATGCGGGCTTGCCCGATGGTACCATTACCTGCCGCTTTGCCGGCTCGGCGGGGCAAAGCTTCGGGGCATTTCTGGCGGCGGGGCTCACCTTCCGGCTGGAGGGCGACAGCAACGACTACCTCGGCAAAGGCTTGTCGGGCGGAAGAATAGTGCTGACGACGCCTGCCGGAAGCACATTTGCCCCGGAGGATAACGTGATAGCGGGAAATACGCTGCTGTACGGCGCAACGTCGGGTGAGGTGTACATCAACGGCAGGGTAGGGGAGCGCTTCTGCGTGCGCAACAGCGGCGCAACGGCCGTAGTGGAAGGCACGGGCGACCACTGCTGCGAGTACATGACAGGTGGCTGCGCCGTAATACTCGGAACAGTAGGGCGAAACTTTGCCGCCGGCATGAGCGGCGGAGTGGCGTACGTCTGGAACAAGGAGCAAAACTTCGACTTCTTCTGCAACATGGAGATGGTGGAGCTCTCGCTGGTGGACGAAACCGCCGACAGAAACGAGCTCAAGGATTTGCTCAAAAAGCACCTGCACTACACCGGAAGCCCGCTCGCAAAGCGAATGCTGGACAGCTGGAGCGAAATGGTAGAGCAGTTCATAAAGGTAACCCCCATAGAGTACAAAAAAATCCTCCACGACCGCAAGTCGGAGGCGCTAAAGGCAAAAATTGAAAGCGTAGAGCGGGATTACTAAGGATTGGCG
>JAISLN010000015.1 GCA_031290835.1 Prevotellaceae bacterium | reverse complement strand
AGCCACCCCAAGGTGGTGGCGGCGGTGCAGCGGCAGGCGGCGCAGTACATGCACCTGATGGTGTACGGCGAGTACATCCAAAGCCCGCAGGTGCGGCTTGCGCAAAAGCTGTGCGCGATGCTCCCGCCGAGCCTGTCGAGCGTTTACTTTGTCAGCTCCGGCAGCGAGGCCAACGAAGGCGCCATGAAGCTGGCCAAGCGGTACACGCGCCGCGCCGAAATAGCGTGCTTTCGCAAGGCGTACCACGGCAGCACGCAGGGTGCGCTGAGCGTGTCGGGCGACGAGGCGTTCCGGCAAACGTTTCTCCCGCTGCTTCCCAACATCCGTGCGCTGGACTTCGGCTGCGAGGCGCAGCTGGCGCAGATAACCGAGCGCACGGCCTGCGTCATTGCCGAGCCTGTTCAGGGCGAAGCCGGCGTGGTAACGCCGCAGCACGACTTTTTGCAGAAGCTCCGCCGGCGCTGCACCGCCGTGGGCGCGCTGCTCGTATTCGACGAAGTGCAAACCGGCATGGGGCGCACAGGCGCCATGTTTGCCTTTGAGCGCTACGGCGTTGTGCCCGACGTCCTCACGCTGGGCAAGGCTTTTGGCGGCGGGATGCCGCTGGGCGCATTTGTGGCCTCCGCCGAGCTGATGAGCTGCCTCGCCAACCCCGCGCTGGGGCACATCACCACCTTTGGCGGTCACCCCGTGTCGTGCGCGGCGGGCTTGGCGGCGGCGGAGGTGATGGAGGACGAAAAGCTGCTGCCGACGGTGGAGCGCAAGAAACAGCGCTTTGCGGCGGCAATGCTGGCGCACCCTGCGGTGAAGGAGGTGCGGGGCGAAGGCTTGCTGCTGGCTGTGGAGCTGGGCGACGCAGCGCACGTTCAGCATTTTTTTCAAAAAACCCTGCGCTACGGAGTTGCCATCGACTGGTTTTTGTTTTGCAATACGGCCTTTCGCATTGCGCCGCCGCTCAACATCGCCGAGGCGCAAATCGACGAAGCGTGTAATCTCTTATATAAATGCTTGGAAAAATGATTGCTCACCCGAAAATTGTTTGCCTGATTTTTCTTCTTCTTGCCGCCTGCAGGCCGCTGCCTGCGCTGACGCGGCAGGAGTTCAGCCGGCACGAGCGCTTGCTCAAAGTTGCCATCCGGGAGGTGGCAAAAGCTACCGACAGCAAGCAAAAGCTGGCGCTGAACAGCGCCTTTGCCGCGCAGCTGGAGGAGGTGCTGCGGCAGGATTCGGCCTTTTTCTACGGCTTCGACTCCATTCCTCACCTCTACCGGGTTGCCTCGCCGGACGGGCTGGTGCGCGTTATCACGTGGAACGTCCCCGCTGCCGACGGGCAAAAGTATTTTGGCTTTGTGCTCTCGCGAAGCAGCGCCCATGCTGCGCGCGCAACGCTGCACGCGCTGCGCGACAAGCGCCCGGCAACCCGGTTGGCGGAGGGCAAAGCGCTGACCGCCGACGAGTGGTTTGGTGCGCTATACACCAAGCTGGTGGAAAAGCGCGACGCCCGCACCGGCAAGCCCGTCTATACGCTGATAGGAATTTCGCCCAACAGCAACGGGCTAAGCAACAGAAAAGTGGTGGACGTGCTGAACGTGAACAGCAGCGGCGGGTGCAGCTTTGGCGCTCCGATTTTTGTCAAAAAAAACAAGATTACCCACCGCATGATCTTTGAGTACAGCGCAGAGGCGGTTATGGAGCTGCGCTACCACGAGGCAACGGGGCAAATTATTTTTCCAAACCTTGTGCCCATGTACGCTCAGCTGCGCGGACGCTACGAAAGCTACGTGCCCGGCGACGCCTACAACGCGCTCCGGTTTGAAAACAACCGGTGGGTTTTTTACGAAAACGTTGACCCGCCCTCGTCCGCTGTCGTCAGGAGGTGGGGACGGAGAAATCGCTAACTTTTACTTACGCCATTACCCCCCTGAACTAAATGCTCGAAAAATTTTATAGCCATCCGCTCAAAAACCTCAACACCTTTGGGTTTGACGTGAGCGCGCGCTGCCTCATCAGGGCCTACTCCGTGCCGGAAATCCTGCAGCTGCGCAGCGACAGGGATTTTGCCTGCGGCAAACGGCTGGTGCTTGGCGGCGGCAGCAACCTGCTCTTCACCTCCGATTTTGACGGCTGCATTCTTCAGCCGCTGCTCCAAAACATATCGCCCGAAGATGACACGGACGCAAGGGTGCGGCTGCGCGTAGGGGCCGGCGTGGCGTGGGACGAGCTGGTGAGCCGCTGCGTGGAGCGCGGCTGGCACGGGCTTGAGAATTTGTCCCTCATTCCCGGCACGGTGGGCGCCTGCCCCGTGCAAAATATTGGCGCTTACGGCGCGGAGGCAAAGGATGTTATCGAAGGCGTGGAGTACGTGGATTTGGACAGCTTTACGGTGAAGTACTTGAGCAACGAGCAGTGCCGATTTGGCTACCGCAGCAGCATTTTTAAGAAAGAGCTCAAGGACAAAGCGGTTATCACGCAGGTGCTGTTTGGCTTGAGCAAGCAGCCGCGCTACAACACCTCGTACGGCAGCTTGAGCGAAATGGTGAAGCAGCTCGGCGGCGAAAGCTTGCACAACATTCGCCGGGCGGTTGTCGCCACGCGCCGCGGCAAGCTGCCCGACCCGGCGGAAATGGGCAACGCCGGTAGCTTTTTCAAAAATCCTTTTGTAGAAAAATCGGCGGCGGAAGAGCTCCGAAAAAGACACCCCGATATGCCCTCCTTTGCCTCCGGCAGCGGCGTAAAAATTCCCGCCGGATGGCTCATTGAGCAGTGCGGGCTGAAGGGCGCACGGCGCGGCAGCGTAGGCGTGCACCCCAAGCAGGCGCTGGTGCTGGTGAGCTACGGCGGCGGAACGGGAGGAGAGGTGCTGGCGCTTGCCCGCGAAGTTTGCCAAGCGGTGCGCGACAAATTTGGCGTAGCGCTGGAGCTGGAAGTGAACGTAGTATGAGCAACGCCATCCGGTGCACCTGCGGCTACTCGGATGGCTAATAGAATCAACCCAAATTGTCCATTAGGAGCATTAGCTCACTGAAAAAATACTCCGTCTGCTCTCTTTGCATCCCGGTAGAATAGGGTGCTCAGACCTGCGTAAGAATTTACAGAATTACAGAATGAGAATTTACAGAATGAGAATTTACAGAATTACAGAATGGACAGAATTTACAGAATGAGAATTTACAGAATTACAGAATGGCTGACCGGCAATTTGTACGAAGACGCGATAGCCGGCGCGAAGTAGGCCAATGCAGCATTCTCTCACCGAAAAAAGTCCTACTTTCGGAAATTCAAATGCAGCGGATTCGTGCGCTTGCCCTAATTTTTTTTCGGCGCACACGCCTCAAAGAAATTTTTCCTTCACCCTCTCCAAATCTTCCGGCGTGTCGATAGCCCACGTTTCCAAGTCCGTTACGGCAACCTTTATGCGGTAGCCGTTTTGGAGCCAGCGCAGCTGCTCTAGGCCTTCGGCAAGCTCCAGCGAGCTTTGCGGCAGCCGGTGAATGCGATGCAGCACGTCTGTTCGGTAGGCGTAAAGCCCAACGTGCTTGTAAAAGGGGTAGGCGCCCGGCCACTGCGCCTGCGCTGCGCCGCGGAGGTAGGGAATAACCGAGCGGCTGAAGTAGAGCGCGTAGCCGTTGGCGTCTGCTACTACTTTGGGGCTGTTGGGCGAGAAGACGTCTTCGTCTTTGCCAAAAGCTTTCACCAGCGTAGCCAGCTGCACATCGGCGTCGGCAAAGCACCCCTTGAGCTGCTCCAGCTGCCGAGGGGCAATGAAAGGCTCGTCGCCCTGTATGTTGACCACCACATCGAACTTTTGGCCAAGCGCTGCCGCTATCTTCGCAGCAGCTTCGGCGCAGCGGTCGGTGCCGCTCTGGTGGGAGGCAGCCGTTACGACAACGTTTCCGCCAAATTCCGTTACGGCGGCGGCAATTCGCTCATCGTCGGTAGCAACAAACACGTGGGCAAGCGCGCGCTGCGCCTGCTCATACACGCGCCGTATCATCGGCTTGCCGCCAATGTCGGCCAGAGGTTTGCCCGGAAATCGGGTGGAGGCGTACCGCGCCGGTATAATGCCAACAAAATTCACGTGCCGCCGGTTTACTTTGTTTTTTTTGCCTTTGCTGATTTTTCCTGAGCTTTCGCTTTTTGCGCTTCGCGGTCGGCAATTTCTTTATCTTTAAGCTTTTGCTGGGCAGCCTTTTCTTTTTCCCGCTTTTCGGCTTCCTTACTTTTCAGCTTTTCTCGCTCCTGTTGCTGCTTAGCTCTTTCGGCTTCTCTCTTTGCCGCTGCCGCCTCCTTATCCTTTTGCCTTTTCAGCTCGGCTTCCTCTTTTTGCTTTTGCTTGGCGGCTACTTCTTCTTCCTTTCTTTTTTGCGCCTGCTGCGCTTCGTGCTCTTTGGCTTTTTCGGCTTCTTCAAGCGCGTCTATTTCCTTTTCCAGCGCCTTGAGGGCAGCTGTAGCATCTTTCCATGCCTTGTCTGCCAGCATCATTTTATCCTGTCCGCGCTTTTGGATTTGCTCCGCCTCTTTTTTCTTTTTTTGAATTTCGGCAAATTTTGATTGGAGCACTTTTATATCCGCATTATAGGATTTGCGTATTTCGACTTTCCTTGCTAATCCCTCTTTTTGCTCTTGCTTATCTTTAGATTTAAGCTGCTTTTCAGCAAGAGGAAGCTCCTCTTTGAATACGCGATCTTCCAGCTTCATCTGCTCATCAAACAACGCATCTCTTTCGGTATCGGCCTCCTTAGCTAAGGCAATCCCGGCAGCCATAAGGCTGTCGGCCGTTCTTCTGTCGGCGTCGGCTTTGCTGATACGGGCTTGTATGGTACTACGCTTGGCAACAAGCTTATCCATCCTGCTCACTCCGCTGTTTTCAGGAGCTTCTTCCTGAGCATTGAGCATGGCCGGCACGGCAACCGCCATGCAAACCAGCATTTTTTTGAACAACAACTTTTTTTTCATGACTATTGCGCTTTTAAATTATATAGTAGGTTGATAATAAACAAATAAACAAACCTCAACAAGTTGCTGACTTGCCGCAAAGGTACAAATTTTTGAGCAAAAAACCTTATCGGCACAAAAAAAGAGGCGCATTTCAAATTGTCGCGAGAGGTAATGCTGAGGGATTTTTGATGGAAAACATTCCGTCTTCCCGCTCTCTTTGCATCCCTACGGGATGCGCCTCTCGGTAGAAACGGCACAAACCTCGCCTCTCTTGCATCCCGTAGGGATGCATCTCTCGGTAGAGCGACAAAAAATTCCCCTTTTGCCTCCCTGATGCAGGGAATATTTCTACCGAGAGACGCATCCCTACGGGATGCGCAAAATGTCGCGTAACGGCGTTTTCTACCGAGAGATGCATCCCTACGGGATGCGGGATGCGGGCGACGGTTGGCAGGGCGCAGGTGCGGGCATAGGCAAAGGTGCGGGTGCGGGGAGATTCCTCGCTGCGCTCGGAATGACGGCTACGTTTGGCATGATGGCTGCGTTTGGCATGACGGCTGCGTTTGGTATGACGGCTGCGTTTGGCATGACGGCTGCGTTTGGTATGACGGCTGCGGTTGGTATGACGGCTGCGGTTGGCATGACGGCTGCGTTTGGCATGACGGCTGCGTTTGGCATGATGGCTGCGTTTGGCATGACGGCTGCGCTCGGCATGACGGCTGCGTTTGGCATGACGGCTGCGTTTGGCATGACGGCTACGTTTGGCATGACGGCTGCGTTTGGCATGATGGCTGCGTTTGGCATGATGGCTACGTTTGGCATGATGGCTGCGTTTGGCATGATGGCAGGGATTGGAGATATTTTATATTTTTTCAACGATTTTATATTTTTTTATTTTTCACTATTTTTTCTACCACTAAATTAAATTTGAGATGAAACATTTTTACTACCTTATGCTGATTACGGCGCTTTGGCTGCCGGGCGCCTACGAGGCGAGCGCCGCATTTACTGAAAACCAACTACATAGCAACTCGTGGGACGCGCTTTACAAGAATGATGCCGTAAAAAGCAGCTACGGCAACTGCTTTAGCGGCGGCGGAACTGCCGCTAACCCCTACCTGATAAACAGCGCCAACGATCTGGCAAAGCTGGCGTGGGCGGTTAAGGGGGGCGTGAACGAGAAGTCCTCCGGCAAGCACTTTAAGCTTACCGCGGATATTGACCTGAACGCACGGAACTGGGAGCGAATAGGGCATGAGTCAGTCATCTTCGAGGGCGTGTTTGACGGCGACGGGCATACCATCAGAAATATGAAGATAGACTTAACCGACCATGTACGCGGGCTTTTTGGCGCAACCAAGAATGCTACCATAAAAAATCTCAAGATGGCATCAGCCAACATCTTCGTTCACGGTTATGATGATTATCGTAGGGGAAGCGGAATTATTATAGGCAAGGCGCTTGGTAACACTGTCATTGAGAACTGCCACGTAATGGACTCCCGCATACAGAATGAGTATTCTGACATGGGCGGATTTATAGGAATCGTTGAGGGAGGCATTTCTATCAGCAGATCTTCCTGCCACGTTACCCTAAATCCGCGTAAATACCGCACCGGAGGATTTGTGGGTTCCCTCACTAAAAACGGAAGTTCACCTAGTCATTTCACCGACTGCATCTTTACTGGGACGATGTTGGTCGATGATGGGGGGGACAACATGAATATAGGTTTTCTGATAGGTCAGGTGGATGGCGGATCTTTGAACCTAACCCGCTGTGTGGTCGACGGTCGCTTTGATGTTCATGGGAATACTGCAACCAATTGGGGAAGATTCATAGGGTGCAACAACGCATCAACAGCTATTACCATGACGAACGTTTACAGCGTCGACCCCTCAAGCGCCACCCACATACCAAACAATCTCGTATCGGGAGAAGGTTCCTACACGACTAGCCCTGGGCACACGTCTTGGACGGCAACCACCATTCACGCTGCGGATAAAGCCAACTTTCTCAACACTCAAAAGGGGGGCGATAAGGTTTGGGAGGTTTACAACGGCAAGCTGACCACCAACAGCGTTAGGCTTACTACCCCTTCGGGCGTGAGCTACAGCCCGCACACGTTTAGGGTAACGATGGGCGCGGCGAACAACAGCGTCTCGCAGTGGTGCTACCCGAACGTAACGGAGGGTACGGTATCGAACGCCTCGGGCGGCTACTACGCTTCGAGCTACAAGGGGAACAAGGTTTGGGAGCTGACGGCCACGTCGGAGCGGGTAACGGTGTCGGAGGGGAGAG
>JAISLN010000014.1 GCA_031290835.1 Prevotellaceae bacterium | reverse complement strand
CGGTCGGATTTCCCTGAAATCGAGCGGATGTGCTATTAGGATATGCTCCTAAAGCCGCATTGCTACTATTCAACGCTTTAACAAAATAAGTGTTTGCTTGGCTTATTGTAAATGTAGCGGCATTTTCTAAGGTTGCCTCTACTACTGAGTGTCCATCAGCTCCCCCAGCCCCTAAAGCACTCCCCAAACCCACATAGCTCCCGTTTTTATTCACAAACGAGTATGTGCTTGCTCCATTCGCAACCACTTTCCACTGCTGTTGCGACCTCATACTATTGGGCAGCAATGGGTTAAACTCAATAGCTGCGCTATTTTTCACCGTCAGCATCGTAAATCCCCGACCGGCATGGTCATTAATAGTAGCACCTGTAGAATGCTGACTCGGATAGGGCACCTCAATGTAGTACCAAACCTCGCCGTTGGCTTCGTCGCTCACGGTAATAAGGTCGCCGGCAACAGTAGCGGCAGCCGCCTGCACCTGCACAGCTCCGCAAAGCAGGAGCAAAGGCAGGCTGAGCGTACTTGCCAAATGTTGTAGCATTTTAGGGATAAAATTTTTCATGGTATTTTAATTTTCTAAATTCGGGCGCAGCTAATTCAAAACTTAAAATTCAAATTTCTCAGTTCACCAGCACTTTTGCTACCACTCCGTCCACCTTTACGATGTAGATTCCTATCGGCAGCTTAGCGGCTGGGTTCAGCTTACCGCCCATAAGGTTGTAAACCGCAGGGGTAGCATTTGTTCCCTCCACGCGGATGTATCCGTCGCAGGCATACACTTTGATGCGGGTTTCGGGAAGCGGCGCAGCGGCGGTGCCGGGGCCGTTGTTCTCACCGCTGTCCTCCCCCACTCTACCTACAATATTCACCGTTCGGGTATTTTCGGCGTCCGTCCAGTGGGTAATAGCCTTGTTGTCGGTAGCAAATTTGATGCAGTACGCCGGGTTGTAGCGTATGGAGGCGAAGCTATCGGGCAGCCACAGCCCTACTCTGTATGCTTCACCCGACGGCAGCTCCAGCGGCAGGCTGCCCGAAATGCTATGCGTCAGCAGGGTGGCGGAGTCGCCTTTTGCCCACGGCTGCCACTCTCTGGGGTTGACCGAAAGCCGCTCTTCCCTTACAATGTTACCCCCCTTGTCTATCAGCACCAAGTACACCGGTCGAGGGTTCAGCACGGTGGCAAAGCCGGTGTTGGTAATTTTCAGGTCGTAGCGCAGCGTATTTTCGCTTACCTCAACGGTAGAAGCCGGCAGCAGGTTGAGGCGGTAGCCCAAGTGGTCGCGCGTAAACTGGTAGAAAGAGCGGGGTACGGTGGCGCCGCTCGCGTCCTTAAAGTAGGCTTCGTCAAAAAAGACGTTGTACTTTCGCAGCAAGTCGGGGTACACTATCAGGGTTTTCCAGCGGGTAATGTTGTCCTTAAAGTTTTGCGTAATGTCCATGGTGGTGTAGTGGTGGTCTTTGAAGTACCTCAACATTCTGTCTATCTCCATGAAAATGTCAAAGCCCCATGGCGGTCCTTCGTTGTAGGGCACTTCGCCCCTCATGAATACGGTAAAAGAGCCGTCGGCAATTTTCCAGTACTCCTCGCTGTCCAAGCAAATGTCGCTGCTGCCGCAGTTCTTGACCCCCGAAGTAAAGTAGTCGTTGGCAAAGCCGATACGGTTATCGTAATCCCACTCGCTCACCACCGCCTTCAAATCGTTCTTTATGTACGTGTAGCGCACCACTATGCCGTAGCCGTCGGGGATAGCGCTAAACAGCGCCGTAGCGATGCTGTTGTTGTTATCTTTTCCGAAGTTGGGCGTCCACTCGCCCCAGGTGCCCATAAAGCCTGCCTCAATAAACGAGATAACGTCAAAGTTTTTTTCCAGCAGCGGCTTCAGCTGGGCAATGTGCTTCATCATTCTCGCGTAGTCGGGGTTGGCGCCGGTGTGCCCGTTGCCGATACGCCCGTTGTCGCGGCTGTAGGCAAAGCGCAGGATGGCTTTCACCTTGTGCTCCCGCAGCCCGTCAAACAGCTGCTGTATGTGCTCAAGCCCTTTGGGCGAAATGGAGTCAACCTCCCAAAACGAGGTGAGGTAAATGTAGAGCTGGGTCAGCGTTACGGAGTCGCCCCACGACTGAAAATCTTCGTTGCGCGTGTCCATAAATCCTGCCGGATATACCTCGTCGCCCACCGCGCCCTGCCCTGCGCCTCGCCCGTAGGGGTTGGCAATAGCGCCGTCCACGTCCACCTGATAAATGGACTCCAGGTGCAAGCCTCGGTCGGGATTCCACAGGGGCGCTATGTCCACCGGCGCCTTTGGGGCAACAACGGAGAGGAACAAGCCGGTCTCCGCCGAAGGGCTGGTGGGGGGAGCGTAGGTATCTGCCTTTTCAAATATCCACGCAAAACCGGCGCCCAAGCTGCTGCCCGCTACGTACAGATCCGGCTGCGCCTCGCTACTCAACGAGGCATTCCAGTACACAGCGCTGCTGTCTGACCTTACGTCCGAAACTTCATACTGCCCGCTGCCCAAGTGCGTCATAATCCAGCCGTTGTCGGCGCTGAGGTTGGCGGCAAGCTGCGGGCAGGCGTAATTTCCGACGGCGGCTACTGCGGTGCTGATAGCGCTGCCGGTGGCGCGGTTGACCAGCTGAAGGCGCTTGCCTGCGCCGTCGCTGCTCTTCTCCACTATTTTCCACTGCTGGTGCGCGTTGCCTGCCGCGGCGCTCTCCAGCGAAAGCGTGGCGCTACCGGCTACCGCCGTAACGCACCTGCCCTCGTAGCCCGGCTTGGCGCTGGTAACAAAATACCAAAACTCATTGCTGCCGTCGCTCACGTCAAACCGGAACTCCTTGAACGGAACAAAGGCAAAGGAGCTGATGTAGGTGGTGGTTTCGAGCATCATCACAAAATCTCGGCCATCCCAATTGTTGGCCTGATGAATGTACGTTTTGCCGCCATCGCCGCCTGAGGGCGCAGCTGTTGCCTGAAAGCTGTACCCGCTGCCGCCCGCCGACAGCTTCCAGCCAATTGCCGGGCTGTCGCTCAAGGAGGCTACGCTTATGCTTTTTTCCGAATAGTAGGCAACGTCCAACTTTTTGTTCGTTGCCTTATTGATAACCACGTAGCTGCTGCCGCTCTGCTCAAAGCGCCAGAGCTGCTTGCCGAGCTCCGCCTCGTCGGTAGAGGTGGTTTTGAGCCTGCCGTACACTTTGCTGTCGCCGCTGAGCACGGTAAGCACCCTGCCCACACGCTCAGCGTCACTATCTACTCCCTGCACCTGTATGTAGTACCATATAGGGTCGGCAGCCGTGCTTGCGTCCGGCAGCTGCGCCGCCGTTTTCCAAGAAAAGGCGGTAAGTACGGCAAAAAGAAATACAGCGTTTTTCATAAAATATAGCTTTCTTAACGAATGAATGTTCTTGTTCCATTTACGTCCACAGAATATAGCTTCTGTCCGCTTGGAACAGCTATGGTGCTCACGTTGAGCACTTCAGGTTTTTTTGTGTTCAGGTAAATCCGCTTGAGGGCGCCCGCTTCGCTCCCCTCGCGCAGCTCGTAGGCAACGATACCTGCCCCCTGCCTATACGCCTCTACATTTTCATCGGTAACATACTGAAACTCCTTGGCTCCAAGCGGTTTGAGATGCTGCCGAATGTTTGTCAGCGTGGCGTCTATCTGCGCCTGCGTTACCTGTACAGCTTCTTTCCCATAGTCGTCCATCGTTACGTCTATTGGCGTCAGGAAGCCGTAGAGCTTGAAGAAGTCTTCCAAATTCAGCTGCGCCAGCTCGCAAACTCGCTCCACAAACTTCAGCTGGTGCCCGCCGTTTGTTCTGACCGCGTTATCTTTCCGCGCCTCCTGATAGAGGTCGGCGTAAAAGCTGTTGTCGCCTTTGCCCAACTTTCCCTTCACTTCGGTCAGGTAGAGGTGCAGCTGCCAGAAGGGTACCAACTTGCAAAACACATCTTCTTCCGGCTTGTTGTGCGGTATGCCTGAAGTAAAGTACAGGTTCATAGCCTTTTCGTATCGGTTTACAAAGCCTCCCTCTCCTCGCATCGACTCCATCTGGAGGCGCGTATTTACCTTTGGCGTATAGTTGTTGTGGATATTTGTCTGCACGTAAATGGAGTGCAGGTTGTTGGTAACCTCCGTCATGCCGTGCCATTTAAAGGTGGGGCGGGTTTGGTTGATATGGCCTACCTCGTGCGCCGGTCCCCAAACAATGTCGCGGTTATTGCCTTGCTCGTTCAGCATTTTGCCTACATCAAGCAATTCGCTCAGCGTGCTGGCGTTGTAGGCCGTGCGGTAGTCGGTAGCGTTCATGTAGCTGTTGTACATAACCACAAAGTACATGCGGTTTCTAAAAATTCGGCTGTGCGTAGTGTTGCCGTAACCGTCCGGCTCGGGAAGCAAGCCCATAAACTTCCACTCCAGATACACCAACTTGTCGTACAAAGTGATAAGCTCCACGCCGCGATCTTTCGTGTAGCGTCTAAAGGACTCCGTGGGGAACGTAAGATGTGCATTTCGACCCACAACATCAAAAAACTTGAACGAGGCGGCGTTAAGCAGCCTTGTCCATTGCTCCGTGGTAGCGTGCTTCTGCAGGTCAAAGTAGCCGTTTACCTTGCCGGTGGCAAAGTGCAGCTTGAGCTTGCTCGCGGTGAGGTAGTCCGGACGGAAGTACATAACGTAGGCCAGCCCCTTGTTGGCAACCTTTATTTTGTTTACTCCGTTGGAAATGGAGTAGGAGGCGCCACGGTCAAAGTACGAGCCTTGGGCGGCTTCGCCGTCCACATCCTGAATTTTTATGCTCACAGGGTAGCCATCTTCAACGCCCTCGGCCAGCACTATCAGCTCCTCTCCTTCGGATACGTAAATGCCCGTCGGGTTATCGTACTTGCTATACTTCCCCGTTTTATTGACGGAGGCGTCTTCGGCGGGGTCGGGGTAAGCTCTGTACTCCTCTATACGAAATTCGCGCGGATAGGTGTTTTCGTACAGGCTGTACGCAATATTCTTGAAAAAGGGATGCGAGCACGCTTCTATAACTTCCGCCGTAACGCCGGACTTCAAAACGGAGCAGGAGCGATCGGAAAACAGCGTCAGCGGGTCAAAGCTACTGAGCGATTTCTTATAAAACTCCATCTCTGCGCACGAGGCAAATGCTTTTCCGGCGTCGCTCTGGCTTGATTTGACAACAAAACGAACGGCTGCGACTTTTTCCAGCGCTGGCTCAAAGTTTACGCGGGTTACGTTACCGGACCCCTTAAAATCAACATCTTTCAGCTTTTCAAAGCTGGCGCTTTCCTTATACTTTACCTGAAGCTCCACCTCCTTGAAAATCCCGTTTGTGTTGCCGCCGCTACGCGGGTAGTAAAGGAGGTAGTCCAGCACTTCGGCGTCGCTCAGCTGGTAGGTCAGCGTAATGGGATAGGTGACGCCGCTGTAGAGGGAGTGGTACATTGTGGTGTAGTCGCCATCATACGATTTGTCAATTCCTTCGCTCGCCGACTGCACAGAGGACGCTTCGGCGCTGCTTACCGTTATCTTGACGTCGCCGGCAATGCCTGTCTCTGCGCTGTGCCCCTGCTGGGTGATGGTCAGCGTGGCGGTAGAAGCGCTGTTGGGCGGGGCGGCGGAAAAGGTGAGCGTTGCGCTGCGCTGCGCCGGCAAATTGTTGGGCGCAACGCGATAGCGGTAGGTGGTAACGCGCAAATCCGGGGTGGTATCCACCTCCGTTTCGCTCATCCAGAGGGGCAAACCGGCAACCGAAAATTTTACGTTGGCGGTTACCGTAACGCTAATGTCTGCGCCAATGCTCGAAAGGGACGAAAAGCGGCTGGGGCTAACCAAAATGGAGTAGCTCCTCCCCAGCTGGCGAACGGCTATGCGCTTGCGCTGCTTGCCTGCCGAAACATCCACAAACGTTTCGCGAACATCATCTCCTTCATTGGCGCTAACCGACACCGAAAGCACATCGCCCTCGGCCGACGCGCTACACCAGCTCCCGTCGGCTTCCGATACGGCGTAGCTCCACTCCGCGTTGGCGCTTACCTTCACCGCTTTCGTTTCGCCGGTATGCCCAAAATCAATCGTTTCGGGAGAAACTTCCAGCGAAGTTGCAGTCAGCGGGTCGTCGTCACTTCCACAAGCCTGCAGCATGCAGGCGGAAAGCAAAATATATGTAATGTTTTTTAGCATCTTTTTTATCTTTCCCCTCTTTCCATCTTTCTTTACTGTTTTTTACTACATCTTTATCTTTGCAAGATTATTCCTGTCCTGCTACGATTTTTCCCTTTTGGGTAACGGCTATTTTTTTAGCCCCAATGATGCTCTGGTATTTGTTGTCGCTTGCTGTAAACGTTATTTCGGCGGTACGCGCCGTGTCTGCGTTATTGGCGTTCGGGCAAAACAGCTCAAGCGTTTTTACCAGCGCTCCGCTTTGCGGTATATCTATACCTAACCAGCTGGAAGCCGGTGTTACCTGCTGCGCCCATGCAAAATTTGAGCTGACCGTCACCGTCGCTACCTTGTCCACACCGCCAATGCTGTCGAACTCTACCATTGACTGCGAAAGCCTGAAAAAGGGGCTACCCTCTTTTTGGTGAACAAAAATACGGTGCGTTACATCGCCGCCCTTTAAGGTGATTTCTGCGGTACGGGTTGATATGTATTCATTTTCTTTCACGGAAACCGCTATGCCGCCGGATTTTTTTGCCGAGCAAAAGCTGCCGCCGCTAACCACGCTAAACGTCCAATCGCGCTGGTTGGTTTTTATCGGAACAACTTTGGTGCTCTCTGTGCTCTCAACGTAGAGCGTATCGCCGGGAAGGCTGTCAACCTCAAAAACCGTTCCCGGAATAACGACATTCGTATATCCGCCCTCCTCAAAGCAAGAGGTGAGGATAAACACCGGCGCCAGCAGCGCTACGGGAATCATAATGGCTAATCGTGTTCTCATTTTTTATTTACTATTGTGTTTTATAGCTTCCGGCTTCAAAATTTCAAAATTTCTCAATCTTTTTCCTCTTTTTCGGGATCGTAGTACACCTGCGAGGCCTTGTAGGTCCAAACTTTAAATTCGGACATGTGCCACCATGCAGCTCCGTTCGCTTTCTCGTTTGTATTGGTTTCATTTACGGCCAACCGAAAGTACTGCATGGGTTGTGCAACCGACAAAACCGGTGAGCGATACTCCGTTGTCTTGTCTGTCGGCAGGTTATCGCCATCTTTGGTAAACTTCTTTATCAAAAACCACTCGCCGGCGGAGGTATCCGCCGTCAGGCTACCATACAGGTCAAAATCAATTGGCTTGCCGTTATCTCTGTCGCGCGGGGCGTAGTAAAAGCTGAAGTAGTCAACAGAGGGTTGAAGCATCCTGCCAAAGTCCACCTGAATGTAGTGCTTGTCGCCCAAAAAGGAGGTGCTGCTTGCCGCCCACTTGCCGCCACTCCATGTGGTGTGAAAAAATGTGCTTTTGCTGTCATCCAACAAGTTGGCTATGGGACCTTCGGTTGGCTCCTGCGCGTTGGTTGTCAGCGTTTCCGTAGTCAGCGCAACCAACGCCGTGTCGCTTATCTGCCCCGTTACCCAGCGTCCCGGGGCGGCGCCCGAGGTGGCTGTTACCTGCTGCTTTGTTCCGCCCACGCCGGAGCTGCTAAACGGCTGCACCGAAAAGGTGTACTCGCCATACCTTTGGCGCGTATTCGGAATGTTGATGGAGTCGGAGTAAATGCTGGCAACCCGTAGCGCCTCCTTTTTGGTCAGCTTGTCGTAGTAGGTTACCTTTACTTGGTGAATGTTGGAGCTTTCGCTCGGTAAGTCCCACCTCAGGGCTATCTGACCGGGCAAACCGCTCACGCCTCTCAAGCCGGTAATGTCGGCGGGGCGCACGCCCTCGTCTTCCGAGCCGCACGATGCGGCGCAAAGTAGCGCCCCCATACAGCCGGCATACGCCATATTTTTCAAAAGGGTTTTCATATATCTCTTGATGTGTTATATGTTTGTTTTAAAATGTTTTGGTTAATATCCCGGATTTTGCGTTACGTTCGGATTTCTGTTCACATCCTCTATGGGGATAGGCAAAAAGTAGTGCGTAGGGTTGGCAAAGTGGTGTATGCCTCCGCTACCCAGCGCCGGCACCAGCCGATTAAAGGCGTCATCTTGCCCTGTACCGTCTTCGGGAAATTTGGTTCCGTCCACGTTCATACCCATGGGCATGGCGTCAAAGGCCTCGGCGGCAAGAAGCCACCGGCGCATGTCCCAAAAATTTTGGTTCTCAAGATACAGCTCAATCTGCCGCTCCTGACGGACTATGCCGCGAAGCCCTTCCTGAGTCTGAGTTTTATCACCGCTCTTGGCTTTCTGCCACGCCACCTCCACATTCGGCACGCCTGCGCGAGCCCTCACATCGTTCAGGTACCTTTTTGCCGTTTCCAAGTCTTCCGTTTCCACGCAAGCTTCGGCGTACATCAGGTAGAGGTCGGTAAGGCGAATAATGGGCCACGGGTGCGACACCAAGTTAATATTATCCGTGCCCACAACCATCTGTGGGGAAACAAATTTCTTATTCAAAAAGCCCGACGGACTAAAGTTATTGATGCGGTAGGAGCTCTTGGCGCTATCCGGCTGACGGGAAACATTCCCGCCTATTACAAAGTCGCACACCAGCCTGCCGTCTTTGTAGGTTTTATCTTTGGCGTAACCTCCGCTGGAGGCGGCGCTCACCACCTCAAAGTAGCTGCCCTGAAAAGCCACCCACGCGTAGTAGCGAGGCTCGCGCTTCAGGTTGAAGAGCATGGTTAGGTTGCCAAAGCGCGTAGTATCTCTATCAGCCGAAAACAGCTCGCTTGCCTTTTGCCGCTTCCACCAATCCTGCTCATCGTAAAAGTCTGGATCTTCCTCCACGGGCAGCCCGTTTTCCGTATAAAAGCGCTTCAGCATTGCCAGCGTAGGGCCTACTCCGTTCCATGCGCGCGATTCCACGTGGGGGAGCGATTTTACGGCAACGCCGTAAACGTCGTCGCTACGGTTATCCGACCATATTACTTCGGGAGCCGATGCTATTGGGGTGTACCTCATTTGGAAGTCGTATTTCTTTTGGGGGTGAGGGTTACTGCCATCGGTGACGGTGATAGGATATTCCAACGTGTATCCGGCAGCCTCTGCGGCTTCAATAGCCTCCCCAATGGCTTTTTTTGCAGTAGCCCATTTTGTGGGGTCGTAGGTTAGCGGCATCAGCTGCACCCCGTTTTTGTCCTTAAAGCCTCGCAGGTAGCCCTCAATTCCCCCCCCATCTTCGCCGCCACCGTTAAAGAGGGGCGAGGCGGCGTAGAGCAGCAGCTTGGCCTTGAGCGCCTTGGCGGCAGTGCTGGTGGCCAGCCCCTCCTCGTAGGGGATGGTACGGCGAGCCGGCAGCACGGCGGCGGCCTTGTCAAACTCTTCGCACACAAACGCCACGCACTCCTCAAAGGGGCTCCTGCCAAGGTATTCGTCTTTGGGCGTGCTCAGGTTGGGGAGCGACTTCACCAGAATGCACGACCCGTAGCAGCGCATCTGCAAAAAATGGTAGTAGGCTATCAAAAAGTGTACTTGCGCCTTGTAGTCTTCCTTTAGGTGCGCCTCCATGCCCGGAACATCGTCGATATTCTCAAGCATAATGTAGCACTGGCGCAAACCCTGAAAAAGGGTGTTCCAGTACGAAATAACCGGATTGGAGGCGGTAAACTGACCTACGCAAAATTTTGCAAAAGCCTCGTGCTCAAACGCCGTTACCACCTCATCGCCCGTCATCAAGTCCAGCGAGTAGGCGCCGTTTTTAGGGTTGGGAAGGTAAGCGTAGCAGGAGTAGAGGTATCTTCGCGCCGCCTGAAAATCGGCAAACATGTCGGCTTCCGTTGGCCGTTCGTCCGGCACTACATCCAAAAAATTACACGACGTTGCCCCCAGCATAAACGCAGGTAGCAAAAAAATCAGCTTATACATTGTTTTCATGGTTCTCATAATTTCAACAGATTTCAGTAAATCCCAATCGTTTAGAATTTAGAATTTAGAATTTTAGAATTTTAGAATTTAGAATTTTAGAACTCAGAATTTTAGAACTCAGAATTTTAGAATTTTAGAATTTTAGAATTCAGAATTTAGAATTTAGAACTCAGAAGTCAGAACTCAGAATTTTAGAATTTTAGAATTCAGAATTTAGAACTCAGAATTCAGAATTCAGAATTCAAAATTCAAAATTCAAAATTCAAAATTTCATTTGAGCGTCATTTGCACGCCTACGTTAAACACTCGCTGCGTCGGGTAGGCTAAGCCCTTCCCGCCCCCCATCTCCGGGTCCCAGTACTTGAAGGAGGAGAACGTCCACACGTTTGAACCGCTCACGTAGAGCCTCACGTAGCTGCCTTTGGCCGTCTTGAAGTGGTACTTGTAGCCGATTTCAATGTTTTTGAGCTTGAGGAACGAGGCGTCGCGCAGCCAAAAGTCCGACGACCGCGTGTTGTGGGGGTTATCAAACTTGGTCAGGCGGGGGTAGTTGGCGTTGATATTTTGGTTGCCGGGCGACCAGTAGTCATCGGCAATCCATTGCAGCACGTTGCGGTTGTACTGCGTGCCAAACGGGTGAAATCCGCTCATCATCAGCGAAGTCCGCGCAACGCCCTGCATGAAGAACGAAAAATCCCAACTTTTCCACTGCACGCTCGGGCCAAACCCGTACACTATTTCCGGCACCTCCGGGAAGCCAATCGGAACCTCGTCGTTGGTGGTAATTAGCCCGTCGTAGTAGCCGTTTTCGTCCGGCTGGTCAACGTACTTGACGTCGCCCGGCGCAACCGTGCCCCCCAGCTGCGACTCCGCGCTGTGCGCTATGTCGCCGTAGTCGATGTACAACCCGTCCGATATTAGCCCCAGCATCTGCTTCGCGTTTTGCCCCACCTTCGACAGCGCCGGACGAAGCCCAACGCCCTCGTCGTACTCCAGCACAACGTTGTGGGCATACGTAAACGTTGACTTGAACTCCACCGAAAGGTCGTCGCCGAACTTTTTCCCGTAGTCAACGGAAACGTCCACACCGCCGTTCTCCACCTTTGCCAGGTTGCCGTAAACCTTGGTGGCGGCCGTCCCAAAGTAGTTGGGTATGCTCTTCATTTCCTGAAAAATGTTGCTGCGTATTTCCCTAAAAACGTCCACCACCACGTTGAAGTCGTCAAAGAGCCGCATGTCCATGCCAACGTTTGCCTTGGCGCCTACCTCCCACGTGATGCCGGGGTTTTCGTAGCGCCTGTAGGCGGGACCGCTGTAGGCGTACCTGTTGGTGCCGGTGCCGGTAACATAGGCGGCCGAGCCGGTACGCTCTATATCTCCCAAGTAAATAAAGCGCGCATCGTTTATCTGGTCGTTGCCCACCAAGCCGTATGAGCCTCTGAACTTGAGGTTTGAAATAATATCGGTAAGCGGCTCAAAGAAAGGCTCCTGCGCCAAATTCCAGCCCACCGACGCCGAGGGAAAAAATCCCCAGCGGTGCCCCGCGGCAAAGTTCTCCGAGCCGTTGTAGCCGGCATTGAGCTCCAGCAGGTAGCGGTAGGCGTAGTCGTAGGTGAGGCGCATGGCGTAGCCCATTTTGCGCTTGGGCAGCGAGTTGGTCAGCATGCTGTTGTTGTCGTCTTCCTTGCCCACGTTGTAGTTAAACTGGTCAATATTCCACAGCAGCAGCCCCCCCACGTTGTGGTTTTCGCCAAACGTCCGCTCGTAGCTAAAGAACGCCTGCCCGTACATTCTGCGGTCACCGTCAGTATTATAGGCTGTTGATAACGTGGGCTTTGTAGGGTCAAAAAACGGCGTGATATCGTACGTGCCGTCTGCATTTTTACCTCTTAGCGTGTAAAAATTCGGGCTGCTGCCTCTGTATATCTCCGATTTATTCCAGGTTTTAAACGAAACCTTAGCCTTAAACGACAAGCCTTCGGTCACAAAATTCAGCTTCTGGTCAAAGTCGAGGTTGGCAAGCACCGTGCTCTCAAAGATGTCGCGGTAGCCGTAGGTCATTGCCGCCACCGTATTGACGGCGCCCTGCGTGTTGCCACCGGCAAATATACCCCAGTACACCCACGGGTTTTGCTCATCGGCAGGATAGTACACGGGAAAATCTACCGGGTTGGAAATCATGATGTTGTTGTATATATTCTCCGTATTAGCGTTGGGGGCATGCTTGTCGTTGAGCTGCGTGTTGAGGTGCAGCGAAATGGTGGAGGTTTCGCTCAGGTGAAAGTCTATGTTGTTCTGAAACGCATACTTGAGCAGGTCGATGTTGTTGCTGTACGAAAAGAACTCCTTGGCTCTGTCGCGCAGCATGGAGGTTTCGTGGTTGAAGGTCATGTTCATAAAATAGACAATCTTTTTTGTACCGCCGCGGATGTTGAAGTTTGCCTTTTGGTTGATGGCGTAGTCCTTAAATACCTCCCCGTACCAGTCAACGTTGGGGTAAAGGTAGGGGTCTCCGCCGTTGCGCGTGTTGAGAATTTGGTCTGCGGAGAACAGCCCCGTGCTCGAATTTTGGTTGGTTACCGCTTCGTTGTTCAGCTCCATGTAGGTGGCGCCATCCACAAACTTCGGAATGCCGGTAGGCATGGAAATGTTGGTTTCTACCCGCACGCCAATAATGGGCCGCTCAAGGTTGGCGCCGCTTTTGGTTTTCACTATCATTACGCCGTTGGCCCCGCGCGTACCGTACATGGCAGAGGCCGTGGCGTCTTTGAGGATGGAAAAGCCTTCGATGATTTCCGGGTCAACAGAGTTCAGGTCTTCCTTGCTCACCTCCAAGCCGTCGAGGATAATCAGCGGCGAGGTCATGCCGCTCAGCGTGGAGATACCGCGTATGTAAAAGTCCGAGCCGCTATTGCCCGGCTCTCCGCTGCGCTGAAAAGCTATAACGCCCGCCAGCCGTCCCGCAAAAGCGTTGGAGAGGTTGGAGGTAGGCGCTATCAGGTCGTTCGGCTTGATGGTTTGTATGGCGCCCGTCAGCGTTTCCTTTTTCTGCGACGTCCCAAACGCGGTTATCACCACATCCTCCAACTCCTGCGAAGATTCCTCCAGCACAATTTTCATCGGAGCGTCAAACGTTGCGGCAATTTCCTGCGTGGCATAGCCCATGTAGCTCACTATCAGCGTAACGTTGGCGGACACCGTCAGCTGGAAGCCGCCGTTAAGGTCGGTTTGGGCGCCAACCGTGCCGCCCTTTACCCGAACCGTTGCGCCGATAATAGGCTCGCCCAACGGGTCAACTACCGTGCCCTTAACCGGACGCATCTCCGCGGCGCCGTAAGCGGTGGCGTGAAGCCCTAAAAATATGAACATGAACGAAAAGCTGAGTATTCGTACAATGCTTAACGGATTTGTAGCGAAAGATTTCATTTTATTTTCACGAAGTAGCTGATTTTTCATTACTTGCTTATTTGTTATTTAGTTGAAAATTTACACTTTAAACAATCCATATAATTTGACCAACGCAAACGCATCCCATACCCAATATCTACATGTATGTAATTAATATAGATATTAGACAAAAATGCTTGCCTACTAATAAAGAATTTGCTATATTTGTTGCTATTTTCCCGTACCTGCGGGTTATGATGTGTGTGTGTGTGTGTGTGTGTGTGTGTGTGTGTGTGTGTGTGTGTGTGTGTGTGTGTGTGTGTGTGTGTGTGTGTGTGTGTGTGTGTGT
>JAISLN010000013.1 GCA_031290835.1 Prevotellaceae bacterium | reverse complement strand
CCATAGCCGCACCATGTTTTTTTTGCATGGGGCGGTTTTTTCGTCACTTCCCGCCGCCATTTTTTCATTCGCAGCCCTCCTTCCCACACTCGCAGCCGTCATTCCGACCGGAGTGCGCGAGGCACGAGCGCACGGAGCGGAGGAACCTCCCCGCGCCCCACCATGCCGTATGGCAGCGCGTAGGGGCGGGGTTTGCCCGCCCCTACGCCGCAAGGCGCCGGAGGCAGGTGGTGTGCGGGGAGGTTCCTCGCTACGCTCGGAATGACGGCAGGGATGATAATGCTGCAATTTTAAATTCTATATTCTAAATTCTGTAATTCTAAAATTCTAAAAAAGATGAAAAAAGTAATAATTTCTTTATTGGCGCTGCTGGCTTTGGCGGCGCATGTTCAGGGCAAGGAGGCTCTGGCGGTGCTGGTGGTAGGGGTGGACAGCTGGCTTTATGGGGACGTACTTGCGCACATAGTAGGCGAGGAGCTGAACCGGGGCAATACGTACGCGGTGGTTACCCGCGAGAAGTTTGTGCAGAACCAGCTCAAGGCGTTCCGGAGGGCGACCGAGGTGGACCTCTGCGATGTTGTCACGTGGGCGGCAGCGCATAATTTGTCAAGGGTTTGCCTTGTGGAGGGGAAAAAGGGTAGCAACGCCAGCTTTTCTTTTAAGAGCAACGCCCAGCAGAGCTATTCGGCGCAGCTCATCAATGTTGCGGGTCGCAGCATGTCGTGCAGCGCCGATTTTGTCTTCGCGCATGCCGGCGCACCAAAGGAGATGACCCCTGTGGAGATGAATAAGGTGGCGTGGGAGGTTGTTGGCCGCCTTCAGAGCAACAGCTGCAAGGCTTCCCACCACATTAAGTGCCCGTTTGAGCCGGAGATGGTGTTTGTGGAGGGGGGCTCGTATATGATGGGCGGTACCAGCCCAGTTACGCTTTCTGATTTTCGGATAGGTAAGTATGAGGTAACGCAGGGGGAGTGGCTTGCGGTGATGGGTAGTTTTCCTGGCACTACTCCCAGCGGTAATTTTAGAGGCGACGACCTGCCGATGATATACGTGTGCTATACCGATATTACGGGACCAAATGGCTTTTTGGCGCAGCTGAATGCGAAAGCTGGCATTACGGATGCGTCTAAGAAGTATCGTTTACCGACGGATGCAGAGTGGGAGTACGCGGCTCGCGGTGGCGCCTCAAGCAAGGGCTACACGTACAGCGGGAGCAACACACTATGGCATGTGGCTTGGTATAGCGGTAACTCTGGGGAACACGTGCATGCGGTAGGCACCCGCAAGACCCAGACAGCTGATGGCACTTCTGCGCCGGTAGATGGAGCGAATGAGTTAGGCATTCACGACATGAGCGGGAACGTTTGGGAGTTGTGTCAGGATTGGTATCGCCCCAGCTTACCCAGCGGTACAAATCCTACAGGCCCTCCTAGTGGTGACTCTGATTATCGCGTTCTGCGCGGCGGCAGCTACTACATCAACGAGAACCTCTGCCGCGTTGCCGGACGCAACTACAACACCACTTACTCCCGCGACGCCCACTATGGCTTCCGCGTGGTATTGCCGTAGCGTCGGCTGGTTTTGCCTTAACTTACACGAAAGGGCAGCGTCATAATATTGTATGATGTTGCGCCGAGTTTTGCCACAATTTGCTACGCCAAGCTCCGCTTCGGTTGTCCGTAGGGCTTCAATAGCAATAGGAAAAAGATGCTACCCCCCGTATCGCCCATAGCCAGTAGGGCTTCAATTTCGGCGCTTTTTATTAATTCCCCTGCGGGGAACCGGGAGCAAGGGGAAATTGCGGTTTTCTATTGAAATTAATCCCCTACGGGCAATCGTAGCAAAGCCAGAAAAATACAGCATCATACAATGTATGACACTACCGCTTTATTCCCCTAAAAAAAATCTCTTCCGATATTTGCACGATTAAAGCTGCACTGCGATGTTGAATCTGCAATAGGCAATAATTTAGGGTGAGCAGGGTATCTGCGCACGTTAATTTTCGTATCTTTGTAGTTTCTTATCAGATGAAAAAGCAAAAAATAATCAACGACCCTGTTCACGGGTTTATCAGCATCCGCAGCCCGCTGGCGTATGAGGTCATTGAGCATCCCTACTTTCAGCGGCTGCGGGGCGTTAAGCAGCTCGGGCTAACGCACGTGGTGTACCCGGGGGCGTGCCACACGCGCTTTCAGCACGCGCTGGGCGCCATGCACCTCATGGGGCAGGCGATAGAGGCGCTGCGCTACAAGGGGCACGACGTGAGCCGCGAAGAGGCGGAAGCCGCCGAGTGCGCCATGCTGCTGCACGACATAGGGCACGGCCCGTTTAGCCACGCGCTGGAGTTCAGCATTGTGGGCAAGGTGGCGCACGAGGATATTTCGGCCGCCATGATGCGCGAGCTCAACCACGAAATGGGCGGACGGCTCGCGCTCACGCTGGCCATTTTTGACAACCGCTACCCCAAGAACTTTTTGCATCAGCTGGTATCAAGCCAGCTCGACGTGGACAGGCTCGACTACCTGTGCCGCGACAGCTACTTTTCGGGCGTGGCCGAGGGCGCCATCGGCATGGAGCGCATCATCAAAATGCTGGAGGTGGTGAACGACGAGCTGGTGGTGGAGGCAAAGGGAATACACTCCGTCGAAAAGTTTTTGATAGCCCGCCGCCTCATGTACTGGCAGGTGTACCTGCACAAAACGGTGATTGCCGCCGAGCAGCTGTTGGTCAACATTTTTGCCCGCGCAAAGGCGCTGGCGCGGCAGGGTGCGCTGACGGCAACCGACGAGGCCTTGCAGTTTTTTTTGGAGCAGGATTTAAGCGCCGGCGGCATGGACAACAGCCGGGCGCTGCGCTGTTTTGTCCGCCTCGCCGACAGCGATATAGACTGCGCCGTGAAGTCGTGGTGCGGCCACCCCGACAAGACGCTGAGCGCGCTTTGCCGGATGCTCACGGCGCGAAGGCTGCCCAAGGTAGAGATAAGGCGCGAGGCGTTTGCGCGCGAACAAATTGCCGAGCTGCAGCAAAAAACCGCGCACCTGCTGGGCTTGAGCGTTGACGAGGCGGCGTACTTTACGCAGGCAAGCGTGCTCATCAACCGCGCCTACAGCCCCACCGGCGACCCCATAATGCTGCTGCAAAACACCGGCGAGCTGCGCGATATTTACGAAGCGTCGGACATGCTTAGCGCTACGGCGTTCCGGCAGGAAACAACAAAGCACTTTCTGTGCTACCCGAAGGAATTAAGAATATAGAATTTAAGAATATAGAATGTAGAATCGTAAAACCACAATCGTAATGGGAATACTTATATTTTTGTTTTTGCTGTACGTAGCCGCCATATTTGTGGTGGCAAAGCGCTACACCCACAACACAAGCGACTTTATATTTTTAGTTATAGTAGGTATTGCTTCCACTCCGCTCATCTCGTGGATGATTGGGCACGACTGCGAGCGGGAAGGGTACACCGACGAATAAAAAAGTAGCTGAAAAGTTTTTCGATATTCGATTGCAAGGGGAGCATTTGGCTACGCCGATTTTTCACTTCAAATTGTCGTGAACATGAATAATCCCACCGGGATTATCTCTCGGTAGGAATGTTGCTAATTTTTCAACCTCTCCTATTTTCTGCAAGCACAACGCAAGCAAAATTGCTTACCTTTGTAAGCATCTTTGCGCCAAAAACATAAAAACCGTAGAAAAATGATAAGCAAACCAACGAAGAAAAGCGTGTCAATACGGCTTGCAGCCGACGAATTGAAACGTTTTTCCGACGCTTACGGCACAAGCACAGCGGGCATTACCCATGCCGCTCAGTATTTTTTTTCCCTGAGAGATAAATCCCTCAGAGAAATATCAAATGTTTTCACGGAGAACGAGTTGCAAGGCATTACCAAAAGCCTCACTAAAGTTGTTACGAGAAACTTTTACATAGAAAAGGCGAACTTGAGCAGCTACTTAGAAGAAGAGGAGAAGCTATACGGGCTGTCGAAAGCGTGCAATCTAAGTTTTGATGACTTGAAGCGGAAAATTACAGGGCTAACGTCCGCTCAGGCATATTTCCTAATTGATAGAGTTTTTGAGTACATCCGAAACAGCGAGCCGTTTGAAAAATTAGTTGGCGATTTAACCTTGCCAGAGGTGATAAAGTAACGCTGCCGGCTTGCCGTTTTTTTTTTGCTCAAAAGTTATTTATATCAGGCTTTTGCCGTTCTACCAAGAGATGCATTCCTACGGGATGCAAGAGAGATGAAGACGGAATGTTTTTCCATCAAAAATTCCTCAGCATTACCTCTCGCGGTAATTTGAATTGAAAATCGGCGTAGCCAAATTGTAAGAATATGGCTTACATGCCATCTGTAAATTCTATAATTCTGTAAATTTGTAAATTCTGTAAATTTTGTAATTCTGTAAATTTGTAAATTCTGTAAATTTTGTAATTCTGTAAATTTACCCCCTAAGATACTTTGTATGTTGAAAACTTTTTTATGCTTTCGCACCTGATTTGTTTGAAAATCTGTGCAATTTCTGCGCGTAAGCGCTCGGAGCAACCTGCTTGGCGAAAATCCGACAGCCGACGATGTTAATTTGTATTCAACTGAAAAACAAGTAGATAAGCGTACTCCTCCGGCTATTTTGCTGTTAAGCGACGACGACAAGGCCGTACCTCCCGAAAACAGCCTTAAGCACTACGAAGCGCTTAAAAAGAACGGAATACCTGCCGCCCTGTATATTTTCCCGAAAGGCGGGCATGGCTGGGGATTTTGCGAAACGTTTGAATATCAAAAGTTTATGGTAGTGCTGCTTTCAAAATGGCTAAAATCCATTGACAAGTAGGGTGGGGGGATGCCATCATCGGTTGCTTGCCTTATACCGCCTTTAGGCTCAAGTCCAAGCTTTTTATTTGGTGGGTTAGCGCCCCTACCGAGATGTAGTCCACGCCGCACTCCGCGTACTGGCGCAGCGTTGCAAGCGTAATGCCGCCGGAGGATTCCACCTCGCACCTGCCGCCTATCAGCTCCACGGCGGATCGGGTGTCTTGGAGCGAAAAGTTGTCGAGCATAATCCGGTCAACGCCTCCCAGCGCCAGCACTTTTTTCACGTCGCTTAGCGAGCGAACTTCCACCTCTACCGGCAGCGCCAGCCCCGTTTTTTGCAGGTAGGCGTGTACGTTTTTTATTGCCTGCTCAACGCCCCCCGAAAAGTCCACATGGTTGTCCTTGATTAGAATCATATCGTGCAGCCCCATTCGGTGGTTGCCTCCTCCCCCCAGCGCAACCGCCATTTTTTCGAGCACGCGCATGCCGGGCGTAGTTTTGCGGGTGTCTATGACCTTTGTTTTGAGCCCGCTGAGCGCTGCGGCGTAGGCGGCGGCTTGCGTGGCAACGCCGCTCATCCGCTGCATAAAGTTGAGCGCCAGGCGTTCGGCCTGCAGCAGCGAAATAATTCTCCCCGTAACGTAAAACGCCACGTCGCCGGGCTTGACCTGCGCTCCGTCGGCTATGAGCTGCTCCATGGCAACGCCGCTGTCCAGCTTCCGAAAAATTCGCCGGGCTACGTCCACGCCGGCAATCACGCCGGCTTGCTTCACCAGCAGCTGCATTTTGCCCGTAGCGCCGTGCGGAATGCAGGCAAGCGAGGTATGGTCGCCGTCGCCCACGTCTTCGCGTACGGCGAGGCCTATGATGTCGTCAATAAAATCTTCGGGGTTAATCTTCATGGTCTATGCAGAAGTGCTGGATGGTATAGCTGCCGGTCTCGTCTATCAGGATAAAAAGGGTAACGCGAAATCGCCCGTTGTCGGTGGTGAGCAGGCCAATACCGTAGTGCTTGTTGGCCTTGCTCCCGATGTGCAGCATGACGTAATTCGTGGGTTTGTGCTGTGAAAAAAATTCTTTGGTAAGCGTGGCCGCCTGCTTGCTGGAGCATGTTTTGCCGGTGGCAAGGATACGCAGCTCAACTGTAGCGGCAAAGTGTGCCGTCAGCTTGTCCACGTCGCCCGACTTCAGCTCGCCGGATATTTCTTTGAAAATATCCGTTACGATGTTTGGGTTTACGGCAGCGGTGCAAACGCTTTGCAAAAGCAGAAGTGCCGCCGCTGTAAAAATATGCTTTATATTTGCTACCGTTTTCATGGAACAGAAATATAAAAATGATTGCAAAGGTAGCTTATTTTTTTGATAGCTGTACGGCTTGCATCCGGAAAGTTTAAAAATATTCTCCTGCAAAAGCGCAAAGCTTAACGCAAAATCTTTGCTAACGTCCTGAAAAGTTGAATTTACAAACCCGTTTTGAGTAGCATGAAAATTGCGCTGTTATTTGTAGGAAAAACCGAAAATGGCTACCTGCCGGCGGCCGTAGCAACGTACGTGGAGCGCATTGCGCGCTACGCTGCCGTGGAGGTAAAAATAGTTGCCGAGCCCAAAAACGCCAAAAGCTTGAGCGAGCAAGAGCAAAAAAAGCGCGAGGGCGAGCTCATTCTCGCCGCAGTAGGGGAGGGCGAATTGCTGCTGCTCGACGAGCGGGGGCAGGAGCTTTCGTCGGAAGAGTTTGCGCTTTTTTTGAGCAAAAAAATGAGCGGCAGCGCCAAGGCGCTAACCTTTGTCGTCGGCGGCGCCTACGGTTTTTCGGAGGAGGTGTACAGGCGGGCAAACGGCAAAATTGCGCTCTCGCGAATGACGTTTTCGCACCAAATGGTGAGGCTGTTTTTTGTGGAGCAGCTCTACCGCGCCTTTACCATCATGAAGGGAGAGCCGTACCACCATAAGTAGCCTTGCGCAAAGCGCATATTATTTGCATTGCGAGCGGAATAAAGCTCAAAAATCGGCTCCGCAGCTTGTGCCGGCTGCACGGTACGGCAAGCCCTGCATAGTTTTTTTTCTTAATAACAAAAATAAATATTGAAAAATTTGGTTTAATACTTTTTTCTGTCTAAATTTGTAGCAACGGTTGCGTTCAACATCAGCCCGTTGGTTTTTTTGCCAGCTTAAAAAGTTATGAACAATTATCCAAAAAATTGAAGCACACGTATTTACCTAAAACCTGTAATATTTTTGAAGCTATGTCTTACTTGAAATTCAACAAAGAAGAGTTGGTCAACCTAGAGTATGCGCTGCATCGCGAAATGCTGTGCACCAACCGTGCCGGGAGCTACCTGAGCACTACCATTGTGTGCTGCAACACGCGCAAGTATCACGGCTTGCTGGTTTGCCCTATCGACGAGCTCGACGGCGAGCGCCACGTGCTGCTCTCGTCCCTCGACGAGTCGATTATTCAGCACGACAAGGCGTTCAACTTTGGGATACATCGCTACCCCGGCAACGTGTATGAGCCGCGCGGACACAAGTATATCGTGGATTTCAAGTACGACCCTACGCCTACGATTGAGTACAAGGTGGGCGGCGTTCACCTGCGCAAGGAGCTGCTCATGGTGCACAACGAAGATCAGGTGCTTGTTCGCTACACGCTGCTCGACGCGCACTCCAGCACCAAGCTGCGGCTGCGACCCTACCTCGCCTTTCGCAATGCCCACGCCCTGAGCCGCGCAAACATACACGCCGACGTGAAGCATAGGGTGGTGCAAAACGGCATTGCAAGCAAGCTCTACCTCGGTTTTCCTACCCTCCATATACAGCTCAGCAAGCAGGCGGAATTTGTTGCCGTCCCCGACTGGTACAACAACGTGGAGTACATCGAAGAAGCCAAGCGGGGCTACGACGCCCACGAGGATTTGTTTGTTCCCGGATACTTTGAGCTCCCCATACGCAAGGGCGAAAGCATTATCTTTTCGGCCTCGCTCAAGGAAGCGGCGCCGGCAGGAATGGGCAGAAAGTTTGACGCCGAAGTTGCCAAGCGTCCCGAAAAAATTTCGTTCAAAGGATGCCTCAAAAATGCCGCCGATCAGTTCATCGTGCGGCGCGGAAAAAATACGGAGGTGGTGGCGGGATACCCGTGGTTTGGCCGCTGGGGGCGCGATACGTTCATTGCGCTGCCGGGCATTACGCTTGCCGCCATCAGCTCCACCGGAAGCGATGCAAAGGAAAAAATAAAAACCTGCAAGGATGTTCTCGACACCATGAGCAGCGAGCTGAAGGGCGGACTTTTTCCCAACATCGGAAAAGGCGAAAACGCCGCCTTCAACTCCGTTGACGCGCCGCTCTGGTACTTCTGGGCTATTCAGCAGTACGAGGCGTTTACCGGCGACAGGGAGGGCGTGTGGAAAGCCTACGGCAAAAAAATGAAGAGCATCCTGGAGGCGTTTCGCAGCGGTACGGGCAACGCCGCCATGCACGAAAACGGCCTGATATGGGCAGAAGAGCCTTTCCGAGCGCTCACGTGGATGGACGCCATTGTGAACGGGCAGCCCGTTACCCCAAGATCGGGCTATCAGGTGGAGATAAACGCGCTTTGGTACAACGCCATTTGCTACGCGCTGGAGCTGGCAAAGGAGTTTAAGGACACGAAGTTTACGGCGGCGTGGAAGGATTTGCCCGAGCGCATCCGCAGCGCCTACGAGCCGCTGTTCTGGTGCAAAGAGCGGCGCCATTTGTCGGACTACGTGGACGGAAAAGGGCAAAATGTTTTTACGCGCCCCAACCAAATTTTTGCAACGTCGCTCAAGTACTCGCCCATACCGGAGAGTAGCCGTCGCGACGTGCTGGACGCTGTGGAGCGCGAGCTGCTCACGGCAAAAGGGCTGCGCACGCTGGCGCCCAAAAATCCGCTCTACGAAGGCCGCTACGAGGGCAACCAACCCGCGCGCGACAAAGCCTACCATCAGGGTACGGTGTGGCCGTGGCTGCTGGGGCACTTCATAGAGGGAAAGCTCAAGCTGCACGGCAAAGCGTTTATCCCAAAAGCCAAGTGGATGGTGGAGCAATTTGAGGAGGATATGAACGTGTACGGGATATGCTCCATAGCGGAGGTGTACGACGGCGACCCGCCCCACAATCCCAACGGATGTATTTCGCAGGCGTGGAGCGTGGGCGAGGTGCTCCGCGCCATCAGGCTGATTGAGGAGTATGAGAGAGCTTGAAAAAAATGCCGCATCTGTGGCAGTAATTTAAAGAGTAACAGCACTAAAAATTAGATGATAACCGGATGTTGCAAGCGCTTGGCGGATAAAAAAACCGGGGGCTTCGACAAAACGACAAAAAATAGCAGGCAATGAAAGTATTAATGTTTGGCTGGGAATTTCCGCCTCACGTAGCGGGAGGATTGGCAACGGCATGCTACGGGCTTACCAAAGGTTTGGCAAAGCACAACGTGGACATGATTTTTGTAGTACCCAAAGCATACGGGGACGAAGATCAGCAGAACGCCCGCGTGGTGGGCGCCGAAGACGTTGCCTTTGAAGGCAGCACAAGCGAGCTGGAGGAGCTGTGGAAGCACCTGGTGTATTTTGAGGCAAACTCCTGTTTGCTGCCCTACCTTACGCCGGAAGAGTTTGAAACCGTAACCGAGCGCACGGTGCGCAACGGCGCCATTACGCACACTTCGCACTTTGCCCGCCGGTTTAAGTTCGCGGGTGGCTACGGAAAAAACCTGATGAACGAAGTGGCGCAGTACGCGCTGCTGGCGCATACCATTGCGCGGCAAAACGAGTTTGACGTGATTCACGCGCACGACTGGCTCACCTACCTTGCCGGCATTTCGGCAAAAAAAGCGTCGGGCAAACCGCTGGTGATACACGTGCACGCTACGGAATTTGACCGCAGCGGCGAAAACGTAAATCAGGTGGTGTACGACATTGAGCGGCGAGGAATGGAAGAAGCCAACCTGATAATAACGGTGAGCAACCTCACGCGCAACATCGTCATTTCGCGCTACGGCATAGCCCCCGAAAAGGTGATAACCGTGCACAACGCCGTGGACTTTAATACCTCCAACCCCGACGACGTAAAGCGCGGAACAGACGAAAAAATAGTAACGTTTCTCGGCCGCGTTACCTACCAAAAAGGCCCCGAATATTTTGTGGAGGCCGCCAACAAGGTGCTCAAGCGTTGTAGCAACGTTCGCTTTGTGATGGCGGGCAGCGGCGACATGCTCAACCGCATGATTCGCCGCGTGGCCAAGCTGGGCATTGCCGACAGATTCCACTTTACGGGCTTTCTGCACGGCGCCGACGTGCCGCACATGTTCGCGCTGAGCGATGTTTACGTGATGCCGTCGGTGAGCGAGCCTTTCGGCATATCGCCGCTGGAGGCCATGCGGGCGCACGTGCCCACCATCATCTCCAAGCAGTCCGGCGTGGCGGAGGTGCTGAGGCACGCCATCAAAGTTGACTTCTGGGACGTGGACGCCATGGCAGACGCCATATACGGCATACTGCAATACCCGGCGCTCACCAAAATGTTCATCCGGCTTGGAGATAGAGAGGTGGAGAGCCTGAAGTGGGACAACGCAGCGCTAAAAGTAAAGCAGGTTTACGAAAAAGCAACGGCAGGCAGCAACCGGTAATCGCCAAAGCAACGTGGCGACGCCTGCAACAATAGTGAATAAAAATAGCATAAACATAAAAAAATTTCTCCTTGAATAAAATATACATATACGCAAAATGAAAAAAACAATTTGTCTTTACTTTCAGGTTCACCAACCGTTTCGGTTGAAGAAGTACCGGTTTTTTGACATCGGCAAAGACCACAGCTACTATGACGAATTTTCCAACCGCACCATCATGCGCAAAGTGGCGGAACGTTGCTACCTGCCGGCCAACAACCTAATCCTGTCCTTGATAAAACAGTACGGAAAGCTGTTCAAGGTAAGCTACTCCATTTCGGGAATGGCGCTGGAGCAATTTGAGCTTTACGCTCCCGACGTGCTGGAAAGCTTCAAGGCGCTGGCAAAAACAGGCTGCGTAGAATTTCTTGGCGAAACATACGCGCACTCCGTCGCTGCGGTGCTAAAGGACGCCAATGAATTTGAGCGGCAGGTGAGGCAGCATGGCGACATGGTAAAAAAATACTTTGGACAGCAGCCCACCGTCTTTCGCAACACCGAGCTCATCTACTCCGACGCCATCGGCGCAAAGGCTGCCGACATGGGCTTTACGGGAATGCTGACCGAAGGCGCAAAGCACGTGCTGGGCTGGAAAAGCCCGAACTACGTTTACGCAAATGCAAAAAATCCGAAGCTGAAAATTTTGCTGCGCAACTTCAGGCTTAGCGACGACATTGCGTTTCGCTTCTCCGACAAGAGCTGGAGCGAATGGCCCCTCACCGCCGACAAGTACACGAGCTGGATTAACGCGATAGACAAAAAGGAAGAGGTTGTAAATCTTTTTATGGATTATGAAACTTTAGGAGAACATCAGTGGGCAATGTCGGGGATATTTGATTTTTTCCGATATTTGCCGAGTCAAATTTTATCGCAAACGAACTTTGAATTTTTGACGCCATCGGAAACAGTGAAGAAGCACCAACCCGTTGCCCCCATTAGGGTAGAGCATCCCATATCGTGGGCGGATGAGGAGCGGGATTTGACGGCGTGGTTGGGCAACGAATTGCAAAACGAAGCATTCGCCAAAATATACGCGTTAGCCGACGCAGTAGTAAATTCGGGCAACGAGGCAATCATCAAAGAGTGGCGCATGCTGCAAAACAGCGACCATTTTTACTACATGTCCACCAAATGGTTTAGCGATGGCGATGTGCACAAGTACTTCAACCCCTACGATACACCCTACGACGCTTTCATTAACTACATGAACGTGCTGAGCGATTTTGAAATTCGGGT
>JAISLN010000012.1 GCA_031290835.1 Prevotellaceae bacterium | reverse complement strand
TTGGGAACACGTACCGTGCGCTCCTGTGCGGCAAAAGCCAGCTCCACAACTTCTTCGCCAATGATGGCCGAAATAAAGGATCGGGCTACCCGCTCGTCCTCCATCATGAACCGGAAGACTACATCGTATATGGGGTTTGCTATGTGCATGTTTCACCTGCCATTTTTACATTTAACGACCACAAAATTAATGCTTTTTTACGAATAATGCACCATGTTTGCCACGTTATCCCTCACAAAATATTTCAATTACGCAAAATCTCCGGCTTACACGCCCAGCTTTTGCTCAATGAGCTGTATGAGCGTGTGGATAACCTTAATGTGCACCTCCTGTATGCGGTCGGCGTAGCCGCTGTGGGCAACGCAAATGTTCACGTCGCAAATGCCGGACATTATGCCGCCGTTTTTTCCGGTCAGGCCTACCGCGTACATGCCCTGCAGCTTTGCAATTTCCACCGCTTTCACCACGTTGGAGGAGCTTCCGCTGGTGCTTATGGCCAGCAGCACGTCGCCTTTTTGCCCCAGCGCCTCCACAAAGCGCGAAAAGACGCTCTCAAACCCGTAGTCGTTGGCGGTGCAGGTAAGGTGCGAGGCGTCGCTCGCCGCCACTGCGGGCAGCGCGCGCCTGTCGCTCCGAAAGCGCCCCGACAGCTCCTCGGCAAAGTGCATGGCGTCGCACATAGAGCCGCCGTTGCCGCACGAAATTATTTTCCCGCCTCCGGCAATGGCCTCCGCCATTAGCGCTGCCGCGCGGTCAACCGCAGCAATGTTTTGCTCGTTGTCGGCAAAATTTTGCAGCACCTGCGCCGCCTCCGCAAAGTTGGCTCTTATTTGTGCAATAGAATCCATGGGAAAACTAAAAACTAAGGGTCAAGAACTAAAAACTCTCAGCTCTTGACCCTTGACTCTTAATACCTGTAGTGTTCTGCCTTGTAGGGGCCTTCTACCTTTACGCCGATGTAGGCGGCTTGCTCGGGGGTCAGCTTGGTGAGCTTTACGCCGATTTGCTCAAGGTGCAGCCGCGCCACTTCTTCGTCCAAGTGCTTGGGCAGCGTGTAAACGCCCACCTTCAGCTCCTTGTTTGTCCACAGCTCTATCTGCGCCAGCGTTTGGTTGGTAAACGAGTTGCTCATCACAAACGAGGGATGCCCCGTTGCGCAGCCAAGGTTTACTAATCGCCCCTCGGCCAGGAGAAAGATGGCGTGCCCGTCGGGGAAAATGTACTTGTCCACCTGAGGCTTGATGTTTTCCCTTTTTACGCCCGGCAGCGCGTTGAGCTTGTCCACCTGAATTTCGTTGTCAAAGTGCCCAATGTTGCAAACAATGGCCTGATCTTTCATTTTTTGTATATGCTCCAGCGTAATGATGTCGCGGTTTCCGGTGGTGGTAACGTAAATATTCCCTTCGCCCAGCGCGTCCTCCACCGTTTTCACCTCAAAGCCCTCCATAGCCGCCTGCAGCGCACAAATAGGGTCAATTTCGGTAACGATAACGCGCGCACCGTAGCTCCGCATCGACTTGGCGCAGCCCTTGCCAACGTCCCCGTAGCCGCACACCACCACCACTTTTCCGGCAATCATTACGTCGGTTGCGCGCTTTATGCCGTCGGCGAGCGATTCGCGGCAGCCGTACAGGTTATCGAACTTGCTCTTGGTTACCGAATCGTTTACGTTGATGGCAGGCACCAGCAGCTCGCCGCGCTCCTGCATTTGGTAGAGGCGGTGCACGCCGGTGGTGGTTTCCTCGCTCACGCCTTTCCACTCGGCAACCGTGCGGCGCCACTTTTGCCCATCCTCCTTGAGCAGGTCTTTGAGCAGCTGTAGAATAACGCCCTCCTCCGTGGAGCCGGGCGTAACGTCCAGCGTTTTGGCGTCCTTTTCGGCGGCAAAACCTTTGTGGATAAGCAGCGTTGCATCTCCTCCGTCATCTACTATCAGCTGCGGCCCCTTGCCGTTGGGGAACGATAGCGCCATAGCCGTGCACCACCAGTACTCCTCGAGCGTTTCGCCTTTCCATGCAAACACGGGCGTTCCGGCGGCGGCAATGGCGGCGGCGGCGTGGTCTTGCGTAGAAAAAATGTTGCAGCTGCACCAGCGAACATCGCCGCCCAGCGCCTTGAGCGTTTCAATCAGCACCGCCGTTTGAATGGTCATGTGCAGCGACCCCATAATGCGCACGCCCTTGAGCGGCTGCGACTTGCCGTACTTTGCCCGCAGCGACATCAAGCCCGGCATTTCCTTTTCGGCAATCACAATTTCCTTGCGACCCCAGTCCGCAAGCTGCAAATCTTTTACTTTGTAAGGTAGATTTTCCTGTATCAACATATTATTGTGCTTAAATGATTAAGGCTACAAATGTAGCTCATATTACAATAATAATCATACCAAATAAAATTTTATTTGTAAATTTGTGTTTCAGATTTTTTGCGAAAATCACGTAAATATAAGCGTATGAGGCTATTAATCCAAAGAGTAGCGGAGGCGTCGGTGGCCGTCAACGGAGCGACGAAAGCCAAAATGGGGCGAGGGCTTTTGGTTTTGGCGGGCTTTGAGGAGGCCGACAGCGAAGAAGATTTGTCGTGGGGCGCGGCAAAGCTGGCGCACCTCCGCATTTTCGACGACGCGCAGGGCGTAATGAACTTGTCGCTGCAGGACGTTGATGGCGAGGCGATTATCGTAAGCCAATTTACGCTGCACGCGCAAACCGGTAAGGGCAACAGACCCTCGTACATTCGGGCAGCGCGTCCGGAACACGCCGCACCGCTGTACAGCAAGCTCGTAGAGCTGGTGCAGGCGGAGCTGAAAAAGCCTGTCGGCACGGGAGTGTTCGGCGCCGATATGCAGGTATCGCTCCTGAACGACGGCCCCGTAACAATTTGGATAGACACAAAGCAACGATACTATTAGGTAAACTTTTTTTTAATTCAAAAAAATCTCAACCATTCATTATGCAAAAAATTTTAGTTACGGGAGGCACCGGGTACATTGGCTCGCACACGGTGGTGGAGCTGCAAAATGCCGGATTTGAAGTAGTCATTGTCGATAATCTTTCCAACTCTTCGGCCGACGTGGTGGAGGGTATTGTGCGCATCACGGGCGTTCGCCCCGCCTTTGAGCGGCTCGATTGCTTGGACTTCGCAGGCTTGGACAAGCTGTTTGCCAAGCACAGCGGAATAGCCGCCATTATTCACTTTGCGGCAAGCAAAGCCGTTGGCGAGTCGGTGCAGAAGCCGCTGCTGTACTACCGCAACAACGTAGTTTCGCTCCTCAACCTGCTGGAGCTGGCGCCGAAGTACGGCGTGGAGAACTTCGTTTTTTCGTCGTCGTGCACCGTGTACGGACAGCCGGACGTGCTGCCCGTTACCGAGCTGGCGCCGCGCAAGCCCGCCGAATCGCCCTACGGCAACACCAAGCAAATTTGCGAGGACATTGTGAGCGATACCGTGCGGTCGGGGGCAAAGATACGGAGCATCCTGCTGCGCTACTTCAACCCCATTGGGGCGCACCCAAGCGCCGAAATCGGCGAGCTGCCGCTGGGCGTTCCCCAAAACCTCATCCCCTTTGTGACGCAAACGGCGGCGGGCATTCGCCCCAAGCTCAGCGTATTTGGCAACGACTACAGCACCCCCGACGGCTCGTGCATCCGCGACTACATCAACGTGGTAGATCTGGCCAAGGCGCACGTAGTTGCCGCGCAGCGAATGTTGACCGGAAAAAGCAAAAGCGCCGTAGAAACGTTTAACCTGGGAACGGGAAAAGGCGTGTCGGTGCTGGAGGTTGTCAACACCTTTGAAAAGGTGACCGGCGTAAAGCTCAGCTACGAAATTGTAGGCCGCCGCGCCGGCGATATAGAGAAAATTTGGGCCGACCCCGCCTACGCCAACACAGAGCTGGGCTGGCAAGCCAAAGAAACCCTCGAAAATACGCTGGCTTCGGCGTGGAAGTGGCAGCAAAAGCTGGGGCGGTAAGCGCAAGGCGGGAAAAGCGGGAGGAGTGAGCGCGGCGGAACCCGTTGCCGTTAGCCTTTCTCCCGCTCATCCAGCAGCTTTTGCAGCGCGTGCATTTCGTCGCGGTGCGCTGCGGCGGCAATAAAGTCGAGCTCTTTGGCGGCGTTTTCCATGGCGGTTTTTTCGCGGCTTATGGCTTTTTGCAGCTCCGGTAGGCTCATGTACTGCACCACCGGATCTGCCGCCACGCTAGCCTCTGCGGGCTCGGCGTAGTAGGTGGCTACCGGCTTGAGCTCTTCGCCCGACATAATGGCGCGGTTGCTCTTTATCACCTGCGTGGGCGTGATGTTATGCTTTTCGTTGTACTCCAGCTGCTTTTCGCGGCGACGGTTGGTTTCGGTAATAGTTTGCTGCATGGACTGCGTTATCTTGTCGGCGTACATGATGACTAACCCGCTCACGTTGCGCGCCGCGCGACCGGCTGTTTGCGTAAGCGAGCGCGAGTCGCGCAAAAATCCCTCCTTGTCGGCGTCGAGAATGGCCACCAGCGAAACCTCCGGCAAGTCCAGCCCCTCGCGCAGCAGGTTTACCCCAACCAGCACGTCGAATAGCCCCTTGCGCAAGTCCTCCATAATCTGCACGCGATCCAGCGTGTCCACGTCGGAGTGGATGTAGCGGCAGCGGATTTGCGCCTTGTGCAAAAACTTGGTCAGCTCCTCCGCCATGCGCTTGGTGAGCGTAGTAACCAGCACGCGCTCGTCCCGCTCTGCGCGGATGATGATTTCGCCAATCAGGTTATCCACTTGGTTGGAGCTTGGCCGCACCTCTATTACCGGATCGAGCAAGCCCGTCGGGCGTATCAGCTGCTCCACCACAACGCCCCCGCTCCTCTTCAGCTCGTAGGCAGCCGGCGTGGCGCTGATGAACACCACCTGCGGAATGAGCGCCTCAAACTCCTCAAACTTGAGCGGGCGGTTATCCACCGCTGCAGGCAGGCGAAAGCCGTACTCCACCAAGTTTTGCTTGCGCGAATGGTCGCCGCCGAACATGGCGCGTACCTGCGGCACCGTTACGTGGCTCTCGTCCACCACCAGCAAAAAATCTTTCGGGAAGTAGTCAAGAAGGCAAAATGGACGCGAACCGGCGCTACGCCCGTCAAAGTAGCGCGAGTAGTTTTCGATGCCGGGGCAGTAGCTCAGCTCCTTCATCATCTCAAGGTCGTACTCCACGCGCTGCTTCAGCCGCTTTGCCTCCAGCGACTTCCCCATTTTTTCAAAAAATTCGCACTGCTTCACCAAATCGTCCTGAATGAGGCGAATGGCGGATTGCATGCGCTCTTTGGTGGTCATGAAAATGTTGGCGGGGTACACCCGCACCTCGTCGGGGTGGTCAATCACGCCGCCGTTGACAGGCTCAAACGTTTCGATTTTCTCCACCTCGTTGCCAAAGAAGAC
>JAISLN010000011.1 GCA_031290835.1 Prevotellaceae bacterium | reverse complement strand
CATGTACGAAATGGGCGAAGGAGTGCCCGAAAATCCAAGGCTGGCCGCCCACTGGTACAAGCGGGCGGCCAAGCAGGGGCTGGCACACGCCCAGCGCTACTTAGGGGAGCTGTACGAGTACGGCAAAGGCGTGCAGATAAGCAAGCGCAAAGCCCTAAGCTGGTACCGAAAAGCGGCGCTGGCAGACAACGAATACGCCCAATACTCTTTGGGCTCGGCCTACTACTTTGGCGTAGATGGCATCCTGAAAAAAAACGAAAAAATGGCGCGATTCTGGTACGAAAAGGTGAAAAACAACGAAAACGCCGGCAGAGAAACAAAAGATGCTGCGGAAAAGATGCTGCAAAACCTGAATGAAGCCGGCGCCATAGACAAAAAAAAGTAGCCCGCGGCTACCCTGCGGATGCGCCCTGCAGCTGCAATCGCTTTTTTATGCTCCTGATAAAAACGGGGAAGGTTGCCGATAGCACAACGCCCTTAATCAGCGTGGAAATGCACATAGCCCACCACACGCCCGACAGCCCCATGTAGCGCGACAGCACAATCGCCATCGGGATGCGCAGCATGTTGAACGCAACGGTAATGATGGCCGGATAGTAGCTGCGCCCCAGCCCGTTGAAAGCGCCGCACGAGGCTATCTCCGCGCACAAAAACATTTGCGATATGCCGAAAATGTACAGGTAGCGAGCACCCTCCTCCACCACAGCGCTGTCGTGGGGAATAAACAGCGCAAAAATTTCCGCCCCAAACAGCATGAAGCACGCGCCCACCAGCGCCCCGTAAATGGACACTACGCCAAGGCCGGCGGCAAAGCTTTTCATCACGCGCCCCAGCTTTTGTGCGCCGTAGTTTTGCCCGATGTACGCCCCCAGCGCCGTCGAAACGCCGGTGGCGGTAATCCACGAGAGCGACTCTATCTGCGAGCCTGCCCCCTGCACCGCCACCCCAACGTGCCCGCCTATCGACGCGGCAATGGTGGAGAGCACCATGGAGAGCGTGGCAAACAGCGCGCTCTGCAGCGACGCCGGAGCGCCCACCTTGAGCAGCCGCAGCGAAAGGTTGCGCTTGAGCGGCGTAAAAAATCGGAAGCCGGCAATGGGCGTTGTGGACGGACGAAGGAGCAGCACCACAAAAATGCAAAACTCAACCATGAGCGACACGCCGGTGGCAATGGCGGCGCCCTGAACGCCAAGCGCCGGGAAAAAACCGACGCCGAAAATGAGAAACGGGTCGAGCACAATGTTGATAAGAATGGCGAGCGAGCTCACCACAAAAGGCGTGCGGCTATTCCCCGTAGCGTTGTATATGCCCGCAAACGTGGGGGCAAAAAACCAAAAGGGCATGCAGTACGCCATGATTTTGACGTAGCCGATGCACTGTTCGCTTATCTCCGGCGCCAAGCCAAACAGCCCCACAATGCTGCGCATGAAGCAGAGCAGCAGGGCCAGCGTAATCACCGATATGGCCGCCGCAATGGTAACGGCGTGCGCCGCCAGCAGGCGAGCCGCCACGAGCTTGCGCTGCCCTATCGCCTGCGCAATGCACACCTCTGCCCCTACCTTGGTAATGCAGGCTATGGAAAAGGTAATCCACGCCAGAAAACCGGCGATGGATACGGCGGCAACCGATTGGCTGTTTAGCCGCCCAACCCAAAATATATCGGCAAAGTTGTACGCAAGCTGCGCCAAGCCCGTGCCCATTATCGGCAAAGCCAGCGACATCAGCTGCGGCAGTATTTTCCCCTGCGTGAAATTCTTCATCAATCCTCCAAAAAAAACTCTCTCCTCAAAAAAACTCTGCAATTGCGGGCGACAAAGGTAAACATTTTTCCTTTTCTGCAAAGCTTGCCGAAAGCGCCGGGAAAGATGGTCGTCAACTTTTTGTGGATACGTAGTAGCCCAGCAGCAACGCGGAAAAAATTACGCAGCTTTGCATGCCCTACCCGTAGAGGTAAGATTTTCATAACCGCAGGTCAACGACCCAATGTCGTCAAGTTAAGGGAGAACGATTAGCAGTACCGAGCTTCGCTCCAATTGGCTTCGCCGAGCTTCGCTTCCCCGTAGCCAATTGTAGCAGAGCTCGGCTCAGCATCATACAAATATATGGCGCACCCTATTTTCCATAGCAACTCAAAAAAGAAATAGCCGAAATCATTTATCGTTTGCGTGCACGAAATCTTTTTGCTGATTTTGTGCAGTATAGTTGCAAAATTTTTCTACCTTTGCGGAGTTTCCAAACCCACTAATTTATTTTTTTCAGTATGATTTCGTACAAAGACTTAGGCCTTGTAAACTCAAGGGAGATTTTTAAGAAGGCAATAGAAAACAAGTTCGCTGTTCCGGCCTTTAACTTCAACAACATGGAGCAGATGCAGGCCATTATTCAGGCGTGCGTCGAAACCAAGTCGCCGGTAATTTTGCAGGTGTCGAGCGGCGCCCGCAAGTACGCCAACCAAACCTTGCTGCGCTACATGGCGCAGGGCGCGGTGGAGTACGCCAAGGAGCTGGGAGCAAACATCCCCATCGTGCTGCACCTCGACCACGGCGACACGTTTGAGCTCTGCAAGAGCTGCGTGGAGTACGGCTTTTCGAGCGTGATGATTGACGGCTCACACCACCCCTACGCAGAAAACGTAGCGCTCACCGCAAAGGTGGTGGAGTACGCCCACAAGTACGACGTTACGGTGGAGGGCGAGCTGGGCGTGCTGGCAGGCGTGGAGGATGAAGTGTCGGCCGAGCACCACACCTACACCCAACCCGAAGAGGTGGAAGATTTTGTAAAAAAAACGGGCGTTGATTCGCTGGCTATCTCCATCGGAACTTCGCACGGCGCCAACAAGTTCAAACCCGAACAGTGCCAGCGCAACGAACAGGGAATACTCATCCCCCCGCCCCTGCGCTTCGACATTCTGGAGGCGATAGAAAAGCGCATTCCGGGCTTCCCCATTGTGCTGCACGGCGCATCGAGCGTGCCGCAAGATTTGGTGGCGCTTGTCAACAAGTACGGCGGCGCCCTCAAGGACGCCGTTGGTATTCCCGAAGAGCAGCTGCGCAAGGCGGCAACCTCTGCGGTGTGCAAAATCAACATCGACAGCGACGGGCGCATTGCCATGACGGCTGCCGTGCGCGAGGTATTCGCCACCAAGCCCGCCGAGTTCGACCCACGCAAGTACCTTGGCCCGGCTCGCGACACGCTAAAGGAGCTCTACAAGCACAAAATAGTAAACGTGCTCGGAAGCAACAACCGCGCATAGCGCCGGAAATAAAACAACAGCAACAAAACCTCCGTGCTTCGCTGCGTAGCTATTACTTACTACACAGCGCTGCACGGAGGTTTCAATAGAAAGATACGGAGATTTCGTAGAGATTGCTACCGAAATTTCACAGAGAGCCACAGAGAAGCACAGAGAGCCACAGAGAAGCGCAGAGAGCCACAGAGATTTTTCGCTTCGCTCGCAATGCCGGGTAGCTGTACGTAGCGTCATTCCGACCGGAGTGCGCGAGGCACGAGCGCACGAAGTGGAGGAATCTCCCCGCACTCCGCCGTTGCCTATCGCCGCAAGGGGGGCAGGTGGTGTGCGAGGAGATTTCTCGCTGCGCTCGAAATGACGCTGCTGCGCTCGAAATGACGGTGCTGCGCTTGGAATGTCGGGCTTCGCTTAATTCAAAATTCAAAATTTAAAATTCAAAATTTCCATTCTCCCCCGTGTTACCCATCAAAAGCTGGGCAGAGGAAGACCGCCCTCGTGAGAAGCTGCTGCGCAAAGGCATTGCAGCGCTGAGCGACGCCGAGCTGCTCGCCATCCTCATTGCCACCGGCACGCAAAACGAAACGGCCGTAGGGCTCGCCAAACAGGTGCTTGCGCTCACCAACAACAACCTCAACGAGCTGGGCAGGCTGAGCGTAAACGACCTGCAACGGCTCAAGGGCATTGGCGAAGCCAAAGCCATCAGCATAGTGGCGGCGCTGGAGCTGGGGCGGCGACGCAAGCAAAGCGACGCGCCGGAGCGCAGCGCGTTTCAGCACAGCAAGAACATAGCGGACTACTTTACGCCCATGCTCGCCGACCTGCCCCACGAAGAATTTTGGGCGCTCATGCTTAGCACGCGCCTCAAAATCATTGGCGCACAAAGGGTGGCGCAGGGTGGGGTGGACAATACGCAGGTGGATATGCGCCTGCTGCTGAAGCCGTGCATCGAAAACTTGGCGTCGGTATTGATGGTGGCGCACAACCACCCGTCGGGCAGCGCCAAGCCGAGCGTGTACGACTGTGCCCTTACGCAGAGAATAAAGGAAGCAAGCGACCTGTTCGGGATACGGCTGGCAGACCACGTCATCATAGCCGGCAACACCTACTTTAGCTTTGCCGACGAGGGCTTGCTGTAAATTGAAGTTTGCAACAAGTTGAATTTCATTTATTTGATGATTTTCTGCGGGAGCGAGCGGCAAAAATATTGCGATTTTACGCCTAAATAGTTGTGCGGCGGGCAAATTATTAGTATCTTTGCCACCGCAAGAAGAGGAAATACAGAGGGGACAAAGTCCCCTCGTTTTATTTATAAAGTATGATAAGCGCAAGTAGCGTTGCACAAGTTGTAGAAAAATTCATTGCCGGCAGCGACCTGTTTTTGGTGGATGTAACGGTAAGCCCGTTCAACGATATAGAGGTTGTAGCGGACAAGCCCGCGGGGCTGACCGTTGAGGATTGCGCCGATATTAGCCGCGCCGTTGAGGCGGCGTTTGACCGCGACAAGGAGGACTACGCGCTCACGGTAGCCTCGCCCGGGCTTGGCGAGCCGCTAAAGGTGCTGCCGCAGTACCAAAAAGCGCTGGGCAAAGAGGTGGAAATTTTGCTGAAGAGCGGCGCAAAGCTCACCGCTACGCTTACCGAAGCAACAAGCGAAAAAATAGCGATGGCGTACACCAAAATGGAAGCTGTGGAGGGCAAAAAGCGCAAGCAACCCGTTGCCTATGCGCAGGAGCTGAGCTACGGCGAGGTGAAGTGGGTAAAGCAGGTGGTAGGGAGGAAATGCTGAAATCTGACAAGCTGAAAAATATTAACTATTAATTAAAATCATTTTTTACACTTAAAAAATGGAAACTATCAATTTAACGGAAACCTTTACTGAGTTTAAGGAGCTGAAAAATATCGACCGCCCCACGATGATAAGCGTGCTGGAGGACGTGTTTCGCGGAACGCTGCTCAAGCTGTACGGCAGCGACGACAACTTCGACATCATTATCAACATAGATAAGGGCGACTTTGAAATTTGGCGCAACCGTACCATCGTGGCCGACGACATGCTGCGCGACAGCACGCACGAAATAACGCTTTCGGAGGCGCAAAAGATAGATGCTACGTACGAAACAGGCGACGAGGTAACGGACGAGGTAAAGCTCCAAAAGTTTGGCCGCCGCGCCGTGCTTGCGCTGCGCCAAAACCTTGCGGGGCGCATTGCAGATATGGAAAAGCTGCAGCTCTTCAACAAGTATAGCGAGCGCATCGGCGAGCTGGTGGTGGGCGAGGTTTACCAAATATGGAAAAAAGAGGCGCTCGTGCTGGACGATGAAGGCAACGAGCTGGTGCTCCCCAAAAGCGAGCAAATCCCCTCCGACTTCCTGCGCAAGGGCGATACGGTACGCGCCATTGTGCACAAGGTAGAGCTGCGCAACAACACTACGCCCGTCATCACGCTATCGCGCACCGCCCCCGAATTTCTGGAGCGGCTGTTTGAGATAGAAGTGCCCGAAATTTTTGACGGCATTATCACCATCAAAAAAATTGTCCGCGTGCCGGGCGAGCGCGCCAAGGTTGCCGTAGAATCGTACGATGAGCGCATTGACCCCGTGGGCGCCTGCGTGGGGATGAAGGGGGCGCGAATACACGGCATTGTGCGCGAGCTGAAAAACGAAAATATTGACGTGATAAACTACACCGGCAACATTCAGCTGCTGGTGCAGCGCGCGCTAAGCCCCGCAAAAATAACGACCACCAAAATAGACGAGGCCAACAAGCGCATTGAGGTGTACCTGCAACCCAACGAAATATCAATGGCTATCGGCAAGGGCGGGCTCAACATCAGGCTTGCCAGCCAGCTGGTGGGCTACGAAATAGACGTGTTCCGCGAGGATATTGAGCAGGAGGAGGACGTGAAGCTCGACGAATTTTCCGACGAAATTGACGCATGGATTATTGACGCGCTCAAGGCTATTGGCTGCGATACGGCAAAGAGCGTGCTGCGTATTCCGAAAGATGACCTGACAAAGCGTACCGACCTCGAAGAGGAAACGGTGGATGAGGTGATACGCATCCTCTCGGCGGAGTTTGAGGAGTAAAAGCCAACAGCTATTTTGTTTTTATAAAAAGAAGTGCCCGATACGGCGCAGTTAGCATTTAATTTTTTTCTATGTCGCAAGCAGAAAATACGGTAAGATTAAACAAGGTCACCAGAGAGTTCAACTTGGGTCTTCACACCATTGTTGAGTTTTTGACGAAAAAGGGTATTGAGGTGGACGCCTCGCCCAACGCCAAAATCTCAGAAGATACCTACGCGCTTATAGCCAAAGAATTCGGAAATGAACAAAGCGTAAAAGACAGAGAAGCTGCAAAAAAAGTGGCGGTGGTTGTGCAGAAAAAGCTCAAAGAAAAAGAGAAAGAGGAGGAAGAAGCAAACGAGCCAAAGCCTCTCATCATCAAAGACACTTCTGTATTTACGCTGGACAAGCCCATTTTGGCGGGGCCTAAGATAGTGGACGAAAAAATTGATATGGACGCCACAACCAAAGGGGCAAAAACGGCTAAACCCAAGGCAGAAAAAGCACAGGAAAAAACAGAGGAAAAAGAAAAAACTCCTAAACCGGAAGCGCCACAGCCGGAAGTGCCGGAACAGAAAGCGTCCAAACCGGAAGAACCAAAGCCGGAAACATCGGCGCAGGAAGCGCCAAAGCCGGAAATACCAAAGCAAACGAAAGTAGAACATCCCCAAGAGGCGCAACCGCAAAAAGCTCCGCAAGAGGTAAAACCGCAAAAGCAGGAGGACGTAAAAGAGCCGCAAAAAGAGCAACCAAAGCCTGAACAGCAAGAGCCGCAAGGCGCACCGGAAAAGATTGTTGCCGAAGAGCAAGAGGAGCAACCCGACATACCCACCGAAATCCCCGAAAAAGGAACGCTAAAGGTGGTGGGCAAAATAGACCTGTCGGCCCTTGCCACGCCGTCAAAACGAAGAAAGAAGAAAAAATCGCAGGGCGCTAAGCAGCAGCCGCCGCAGGAGACGGCCAAAGAGCATAAGAGCGAAAAAAAGGGAGCTCGAAAAGAAGAGAAAATCGACAAGGCAGCACAGCCCGCCGCCCGCACAGAAAAGCCGGAAGCTCCGGCGCCCGTCAAGAAAGAAGTAGAGTTTATCCCAACAACGGTGGACAAGCTGGAGGGGCCAAAGTTCACCGGCGAAAAAATAGACCTCAGCCAGTTCCGCAAAGAGGACGTTGA
>JAISLN010000010.1 GCA_031290835.1 Prevotellaceae bacterium | reverse complement strand
TGGAAACCAAGGGCGACGATATGCTTAGCACGCTCTTTGACGAGCTGAACAATACGTTTATCACGCCGTTTGACCGGGAAGATATTAACGCGCTGGGCGAAAAGCTCGACGATGTTCTCGACGGCATGCACAGCGCCGCAAAGCGCATCGCCATGTACCAACCCGATACGCTGCCGCGGCAGTCCGTTCAGCTGGCCATGCTGCTCAAAAAGGACTGCGAGCTTATCCTCAAAGCTGTGGGCGAGCTGGACGTCATGAAGAAAAGCCCCAAAACGGTGAAGGAAATATGCGCGGAGCTGCACAGCATAGAAAATCAGGCGGATGACTTGTACGAGCATTTCATTACGGACATTTTCAGGAACGAAAAGAACGGGATAGAGCTCATCAAGCTGAAGGAAATCATGCAGGAGCTGGAGCGGGCCACCGACAAAGCCGACAACGTGGGCAAAATTATCAAGACTATCATCGTAAAATATACGTAAGAACAAGCCAACAACAGCGTCATGACCATACTCATCGTAATTATCGCGCTTGCGCTCCTTTTTGACTACATCAACGGGTTTCACGACGCCGCAAACTCCATTGCAACGGTTGTTTCGTCAAAGGTATTGACGCCAACGCAGGCGGTCATCTGGGCGGCGGTGTTCAACTTTGTGGCTTACTTTATCGCCAAGTTTATCATCGGGGGCTTCGGCATTGCCGATACCGTCTCCAAAACCGTTGACATGAGCTTCATCGCAAATCCCTCGCACGTCATTATCGCGGGGCTGATTGCCGCCATCATCTGGAACCTTATTACGTGGTGGTTTGGCATTCCTTCCTCTTCGTCGCACACGCTCATCGGCGGGTTTGCGGGCGCAGGCATTGCGGCGTCGGGATTTGAGGCGGTGCACGCGGGGGTTATCGGCGTTATTGCGCTGTTTATCGTGGTGGCGCCGCTCATCGGCATGGTTGGCGGCAACATGATTACCCTGCTGACTTTTCACCTCATTCGCCGGGTCAAGCCTCCCAAAGCCGACCGGTGGTTCAAGCGCATTCAGCTCATATCCTCCGCAGCGCTCAGCATTGGGCACGGGCTGAACGATTCGCAAAAGGTGATGGGGATTATAGCTGCAGCCCTGATTGCCAACAGCCAGCTGCAAAGCCTGCCCGGATGGATGCAGATGAGCTCCATTGCCGACATGCACGACTGGATTCCCATAGGATGCTTTACCGCTATTGCCTTAGGCACGGTGAGCGGCGGGTGGAAAATAATGAAAACCATGGGCAACCGCATCACAAAAATTACGCCGATGGAGGGGTTTTGTGCGCAAACAGCGGGGGCAATCACCCTGTTCATTACCGAAATTCTGCACGTTCCGGTGAGCACCACCCACGTGATTACGGGGAGCATCATTGGCGTAGGCTCGGTAAAAAGGCTGTCGGCGGTGCGCTGGGGCGTAACCGTCAGCCTGATGTGGGCTTGGGTTCTCACCATTCCCGTGAGCGCGCTGCTGGCCGCAATGTTTTACGTAGTTGTTTCGCGCATCTGCTAAGCGTGCGCTTTTGCATTCCCTCTGTGCCTCTCTGTGAAACCTCCTTCCTTATTTCTCTGTGTAATTATTGGGGTGAAAATTATTACACAGAGAGACACAGAGGCTTCACAGAGAGGCACGGAGGGGTTTTCCTTGTGCGGGGAGATTCCTTGCTGCGCTCGGAATGACGGCAGAGAAAGAGCGGGTTATCCTGTCCTCAATTCAAAATTCAAAATTCAAAATTTCAGTTCCTGTTTACCGTTAGGTAGTAGGCGAGCGCCCAGTCTTGGTCGTTGGCGTAGGGGTCGTAGAATTGGGCTTTTACGCCGTTCACCTTGTAGGGGTAGAGGTAGGCGCACGAGGCTTTTCCGTCTTCAAAAAATAGGCAAAGGTTGTTTCGCACGATATTTTCCGCCTTTTTCCGGTAGGAGGCGTCTCCCGTGCATTGGGCGTACAGGTCGTAGGCAACGGCGCTTAGCGTGCTCCAGTAGTGCGGAAACACGTCGCCCCACATCTCGCGCTTGCCAAACCAGTAGCCGTCCCAGTGGCGTATGGCTATGCCGTTCAGGTGGAAGCTCGGCTGCAACCCGCTAAATGCTTCCAGCAGAGGCAGCTGTAGCGTTGCGCCGTCCAGAAATTTCTTTTCGCCCGTAGCCAGATACAGCTGGGTGAGGGTTATGATAGCCGGGGCAACAATGCTCTGCTCATAGTTGACCTCGTGCTTGGGGTAGAGCACGCCGTTTTGGAGGTAGCTTTCCCCCGTTTTTTTAAAGTCGCTCAGGAGCGAGTCTGCCTCTGCCGTCATTTGGTTTTCGCGCAGGAGCGTCAGGCTGAGCTGAACGGGAATGTCGATAGCGTAGAAGCCGTGCCCAAAGTGGCGAAACATTGCCCGCAGCGTGCCGTAGGCGTCCGACAAGAATTGGCGGTTGCCCGTTACCTCAAACATTCGGAGGTAGAGGTTGGCTATCCACGGGTAGTTGTACGCACGGTTGCGCCCCTTGTGGTCGGCGGTCGACCACGTGGTGTAGCTGCTGTCCTGCAGCCGATGCCGGATAAAATCGGCGTACCGCGCCAGCGAGGATTTCACCGCCTCGTCCTTGCCGCGCTGCAGGTAGTAGAGGGTAAGAAAAACGCCCATCCCCACGCGCTCCGCCCCTTCGTCGCGGTCGAGGTAGCTCACCGATGGCTTGTCGTTCATGAAGATTTTGTTTTCCTCGTTGTCGTAAACCATGTATGCGCCGTCGCGCTTGTCCTCGCGGCTGCTGAGCTGCTGATGGCGAGTGATGAAGTCCGCCCGCTTTTTGACCAGCTCTTTTTCGTCCGAAACCGCGAGAAGCTCCACGTGGGTTTTCAAGCCGTTGTCGTAGTGCAGCTCCACGCGCAGCTCGCCCGGACGGGCAACCGGCGCGGATACGGCGTAGCGGCTTCCGCTTTGCTCCACTGGAGCGCTCTCCCCGTTCACCGTTGCGCGAACGTTCTTCAGCTGCCGGCGGCACTCAAACGTAGCGCGGGCGGTTTCGCCAACGCCGTACACGTACTTATCGCTTTGGGCTACAACACTCCCGGCGCCAAGCGCTTTGCTGAAAAAATCCTCGTGCCCCCGATGCGCAAAGATGCGCCACGACAGCGCGTAGCGTTCGCCGGGCTTGAGCGCTATATCCTCCGGGTTGAGCGCTATCACGCCGCGCGTGTTCGACATGGCCTTTGCCATTGACCGCTCGCAAATTTCGTAGCTCTTCACCGCCCCCTTGACCACCACCAGCCCCAGGTGCGGCGCCCGACCGCTCATGTGGGTAGCGTTGACGTAGGCAGCGTTTTCGCCCGCCCAAATGTGGGCGTTTGTACGCGATGTGTAGCAGGTGGAAGCGTCGGGGTAGCTGTCGTTGAACGGCGTGTAAATTCCCACGTCAAATAGCCGCTCCGTCTGCTTCCCCGTGTTGGTAAACAGGTATTCCTCCATCAGGTCGTCGCCGTCGGGGGTGCGGGTAACGGTGAGGGTAACGCCGCCGAGCGCGTAGGTGATTTTGCCGGATTGGATGCTTTGCGGAACTTTCCAGCGCTGACGCAGCGTGTCGCTGCCGGAAACAGCGGAAAAAAATCCCAGCCCCCAGCCGTACTCTTCGCCAATCCACTTGTACTGGCTGCCGTCGGTTTCCATCAGCCAATTCATGTTGCGAATATCTCGCGCTATGGATAGGCGGTTGATAGCGCCGGTTGCAGGGTGAGTGCCGTAAAGTATTTTTTGGGCGGAAAGGCTGCCCGCGAGGCCTGCGGCAGCCGACAAGGTAAGGAGCTTACGTAGTATTTTCAGCTTCATGTTATCTGTTTTTGTGGTTACTAAAATTTACG
>JAISLN010000009.1 GCA_031290835.1 Prevotellaceae bacterium | reverse complement strand
GAGATACTCCCCGTAAAGCGGGAGCATCTTTTAACCTACGCTCGCCTTACAGCATTAGCAAATCACAACGACCCCAACGACCACATAATTATCTCTCAGGCCATTACGGAGAAGATGACGCTCATCAGCTCCGACCGTAAATTTGAGCCTTACGAGAAGCAAAATTTAGACTTTATCTTCAACGAGCTGTAGCGACCCGGACATCACAAGCCATTTGCGAATAAAAAGCGTGTAAACCAATATGTAAAAAGGTTTACACGCTTTTTATTTTTGATACACAACAAAACATGAACAACACCATGACTTTACGTATCCGCAAATTCGCCTTGCGCACCCTGCTCCCGGCAAGCCTGCTGCTTGCCGGATGCGACGACTTTTTGGAGCGCTCGGCGCAAACCCTCGTAGTGCCGAAAACCACCGCGCAGTACAAGGAAATCCTTCAGGGGGAGGGCTACTTCAGAGACCTGCTCAACAACGTCAGCAGCCGCGGCGGCTACCATTTCCTGCAATTTATGACCGACGACGTAGAGTTTTTTGACGTGGCCACGGACCCGCAGTGCCCCCCCGACTGGAAAAACACCAAGCTAGGAGAAGTAGCTGAAGTTGAGCGCTACGCAAATTGCTACCGCTGGGAGGTAAGCGTAGAAAGCCAAAGCCAAACCGACGGAGCCTACCTCTACCTCTACCGGCAGGCAATGGTGGCAAACATTTGCCTTGAGGGGCTGGAGGGGAGCGAGGGCAGCCAAACCGAAAAGGAGGTGCTGCTCGGGCAAGCCTCATTTTCGCGCGCATTTGCCTACTTTATGCTGGCAAACATCTACGCCAAGCCCTACAACATTGCCCGCCCGCAAGACCTCTGCGTGCCGCTCAAAACCGACCCAACCCCCACCGTGGAAACCTACTCGCGGGCAACCATGGAGCAGGTGTGGACGCAAATAACCGGCGACATTGAAGCCGCCCTGAAAAACCTGAAGGACAAGGGGCTGGAGCGAAACGTTTACGAAATAAGCCACCCCGCTGCCCTCATCCTGGCGCAGCGCATTGCCCTCTACATGGAGGACTGGCAGAGCGCCATCGGCTACGGGCAGGAGTACATGGAGACCTACGCCGCCCGATACCCCATTTACGACATCACCGACAAGGAAACCGCCGAGCCAAGAGTTGCCGATGATTTCCACCCCTACGTGGAGAAATTTATCAACCACGAAAATACCGAAATCGTTTGGGGATTTGGCGGCAACAACTACTACGCCTACATCATCAGCCCGATGCAGCTGTCCATCATCCCAACGCTGGGCAAGTACTACCGCGTGTCGAGCAAGATAGAAAACAACCTCATAGGCGCTTACGAGCCGGGCGACCGCCGAAAAGCCTACTGCTTTTTCCATCCCACCGGCACAGGTATCCACGCCTCTGCGCGCTTTGACTACCTCACCATAAAAGGCGACAACAGCAGCAGCTCGCAAAATAAGTTTCAGGCCTGCATGGCGCTCCGCAGCGCAGAAGTCTGGCTCAACCTTGCCGAAGCGCTGGCCCGCCAGCCCCAGCCCGACCCCAGCGCGGCGGTGGAGCTGCTCAACCAGCTCCGCCAAAAGCGCTTCGACCCCGCCCTGTACGCCCCGATCAGCGCCGCCGGCTTTGCCTCCACCGACTCGCTGGTGCAGTACATCTGGACCGAGCGCAGGCGCGAGCTCTGCTTTGAGGAAAACCACCGCTGGTGGGACCTCAGAAGAACAACGCGCCCTAAAATTGTGCACCCATGGCGGGACAGAACGGCCTACGTGCTCGAAGAAAACGACCCCGCCTACACGCTCAACTTCCCAGAGGCTGAGCTCACCTTCAACGGCAGCGACCTGAAGCCCAACCAGCGCCCGCGCCGCTCTCCAATTCCCTATAACCCTTAAGTAGCTACGCCTATGAAAAGTACGTACCCAAAGCATCCGCCGTAGCCACCGCGCGCAACGGCTGCCGCACAAGGCGCAAGGCGCCCCTGCCGCGACAAAAAAAAACGTTTTACATTGTTTTACTATTTTAATGTTTCAAAAAAAAATTATTTAAATTATTCGCTATTATGAAGAAGTTTATTTTTAACCCGATTTTCACCCTCGCCCTGCTGGGCTTGGGCTTCACCGCCTGCGAAGACGACAAGCTGGATGAAAAAGCCAAAACCGTGGACGTTACCATTACCGTAACGCTGCCCGACGCCTACGAAAAAGTTCCGCTGGCAAACCTACCTAAAGACAGCATAAAGGTCACCATAGGCGACCAAACGCTCTACACAGACACTGCCGGAAGCGTGAGCGCCACCGTAGAGGAAGGAGCGTATCAGCTCAGCGCTACCCTGCGTAAGGTGGTTGAGGGGCTGCACAACGACGGGCGAAACGGGCTCTTTGTGTTTGACTTTTTGGGAACAAAAGCTATTGCATTTTCCAACGAAACCACAACGGCAACCATTAACCTGCTGGTAAGCGGAGAGCCGGAGTTCTCGGGGTACGGCGAAATTGCTTACGTGGGTGACGATACCATTCACCTGAAGTACAAGGGCGACACCATTAACCTTGCCCCACTGTTCACAGCCCAGCTGAAGGAGGGCGATATCCGGACGCTGACCTACAGCTACGAGATTGTTTCCCAGCCCCAAAAGCGTGAAACCGGCGGTAACGGTACAGGCTTGTGGACACCCGTGTACGACGGATACGCCGCATACGACATTGCCGAGGAGAGCAAGCTGGTAGCCATCGACAGCCTTATTGCAGCGTTTGACCTCACCGCCGTGACGGGAAAAAAGCGCGAGGTTAGCCCCGCCATAGTTCGCGCAAAGCTGTTCGCCGACGGAGATTTTATTGCCCAAAAGGATGTTCCGGTGTTGCAGGACAGCATTTCCACGCAGCTGGTGGGGATAGCCCCAGCCGAAGGGATTGCCTTCAACGTTGGGGAAAGGGTAACCCCCGGTACAAATATTTTTACGGTAGCTACACCTTATGCAGGAAATGGGTTAGGCGTTAGCTTAGCGGGGCAATTCTCAGGGTACTTTACCGATACC
>JAISLN010000008.1 GCA_031290835.1 Prevotellaceae bacterium | reverse complement strand
GGTAGAAAATAGGCGAACATCGTCTAAATCGGCATTCCGTAGGAATGCAGCTCTCGGTAGAAAATAGGCGAACATCGTCTAAATCGGCATTCCGTAGGAATGCAGCTCTCGGTAGAAATGTTGCTATATTTTTCAACCTTTACATCAAGATATTACCGTTCTACCGAGAGATGCATCCCTATTGGGATGCAAAGAGAGCAGACTAAATGTTTTTCTACCAAAAGTTAATCCCTAAATAGGTTAGCACTCGCCACAGCTTGAATTGAAAATCGACGTAGCCAAATGCACCCTTGACAAATTATAATTCAGCTACCATGCACAAACAACAGCACATCTTTTTTACAGCGCGACCGCTTGCCGCGGTTTTCCTTTTCCTTTTCCCGCTCTGCCCTGCCCCGGCGCAAACGTTGGCGGGGGATACCTTTGCCATTCCGCAGCACATTATGAGCAGCGGTAAGCTGAACGCCGAGCAGCTGGCCACCTTTGTTACCGTTACCGCCATCGACGGCGACGCCGAACGCGCCGCACGGCTGGCGCCGCTCTACATCGCCGAGGCGCAGCTGGAGGGCGTAAACCACGACATCGCCTTTGCGCAGATGATTCTGGAAACGGGATTTTTGCAGTTCAAAGGTCTTGTAAACCCGCAGATGAACAACTTTTGCGGGCTGGGGGCAACAAGCCCGAAGCAAACAGGGCACGTCTTTCCCGACGAGCGAACGGGAATCCGGGCGCACATTCAGCACCTGAAGGCGTACGCAAGCAAAGAGCCGCTCGCCGGAGCGCTGATAGACCCCCGCTACCACTTTGTAAATCCTAAGGGGAAAGCCCCCACCATCGATGCGCTCACCGGCACGTGGGCGCAAGACCCGAAGTATGCCGCAAAAATAAAATCGCTGCTAAAGCGAATGTACTACAGCGCCAATGCAGGCTCGTGAAGAGCGTGAAGGCAAAAAGCATATATAACCGCGCCTTTAGCCCACAAACTCCCGTATCACCTTTTTGGCTTCGGCAATGGCGCACTCCAAATCGTCGTTGATGATTGTCCGGTCAAAGTGCTTGGAGAACGAGAGCTCGTGCTCGGCTTTTGCCACGCGCTCGTCGATAACATCGGGGTCGTCGGTGTTGCGCCCCACGAGGCGGTTGCGCAGCTCCTCAACGGAGGGCGGCTTGATGAACACCAGCAGCGACCTGTCGCCAAAAACCTTTTTGAGGCTCAGCCCGCCATGCACGTCAACGTCAAAAAGCACGTGCTTGCCGCTGCTCCAAATTCGCTCCGGCTCCGACTTTAGCGTGCCGTAGCACTTGCCGGGGTACACCTCCTCCCACTCAAGCAGCTCGCCGTTTTTTACGCGGGCTTTGAACTCTTCGGGCGACATGAAGTAGTAATCCTTGCCGTTTACCTCGCCCGCGCGCGGCGCACGGCTCGTGGCCGAAATGGAGAACTCCAGCTCCGGCATCGTCCCGAGCAAGCGCTGCACTATCGTAGTTTTTCCCGATCCCGAAGGAGCGGAAAAGATGATGACTTTTCCTGACATAGCTTACAAATTTAGAGAATTTGGGTTGAAGGTAAGCCGCAGCTTACAGCACATTCAGCAGCTGTTCTTTTATTTTTTCCAGCTCGTCCTTCATGCTGATAACAATGCGCTGCATGTTGCTATCGTTGGCTTTGCTTCCCAGCGTGTTGATTTCGCGCCCCATTTCCTGCGCAATGAAGCCGAGCTTTCGCCCCGCGCCGACCTCCTGTGCCGCCTGCTCAAAGTAGGCGCAGTGGCTGCGCAGGCGCGTTTTTTCTTCTGTTACGTCGAGCTTTTCCAAGTAGTAAATCAGCTCCTGCTCAAAGCGGTTTTCGTCCACAGCGTTAGCGCCAACGGCCTCGTCCAGCGCCTGCCGCAGCCGCGCCTTGACGGATTCGATGCGCTCCTTTTCAAACGGCTCTACCTGCGCAAGTAGCTCGCCGATGAGCGCCACCCGCTGCAAAATATCGGCAGTGAGCGTAGCGCCCTCCTGCTCGCGAAACAGCGCCAGCTGCTGCGCGGCGCTGTCCACGCAGGACAGCACGCACGCCGCTTCGCGCTCCGAAAGCTCCGCGCCGGCAGCACCCACCACTTCGGGCAGCCTGAGAATATCGCCCACCGGAATAGCTTCTCCCAGCTCTACCATGAGCGCCTTTAGGCTGCCGTAGTACGACTTGAACGCCTCAGCGTTGATGCTTGCCGCAGGCTGCGCGCCGGCGCTATCGACGGTAATAAACGCCTCAACCTTGCCGCGCTGCAGCGGGGCAAGCCGCCGGCGCACCTCCTGCTCCAGCTCGCGGTACAGCGGCGGCGTTTTAACGGCAACATCGAGCTGCTTGCTGTTGACGGAGCGAAGCTCCACCGTAATCTTTTTTTCTTCGTATTGGGCTTCGGCCTTACCGTAGCCGGTCATGGATTGAGACATTAATTTGCAGGATTTTCAGAGAATTGTGGCGACTGCTGCATAACACGCTACAAGCGGCATTTTTTATCCGCAAGTCGGCAAATGTACACAAAATTCCCAAAT
>JAISLN010000007.1 GCA_031290835.1 Prevotellaceae bacterium | reverse complement strand
AAAAAAATTGATTTATGAAGCGCAGAATCTCCGTATTTATGCTGACAGGGATGGCTCTATCCGTGTTGGCGCAGCCCAAAGCGGTTTCGGACTCCGCTCACTCGCAAGGCGAACAGGAGGCATTAAAAAGAGTAGCATTGAGCGATGTGGTTGTGAGCGTGCAAAAGCGCAACCAAAGCAGCTTGGAAGTCCCGGTAGCCATCAACGCCCTCTCCGGACTTGACCTGATGAAGCTGGACGTGCGGCAGCTTGACGAGCTCTCGGAGTACATTCCCGGAATGCAAATGCAGCTGCAAAGCCCGAACAATCCGGGCTACGTTATCCGCGGCGTAACCTCCGACGATGGCGACTCCCGTTCGCAGGCACGGGTTTCCGTCTTTCAGGACGGGGTATCCATTTCCCGCTCGCGGGCGTCGGCGGTGGAGCTGTTCGATTTGGACAGGGTAGAGGTGGTGAAGGGGCCGCAGGGAACGCTCTTTGGGCGGGGAGCCGAAATCGGCGCGCTGCACATCATCCGCAAAAAGCCCGTGAACGCCATGAGCGGAGAAGCTACGCTGGGCTACGGCTCCTACAACCGCAAGCTGGCCGAAGGGTTTATCAACACGCCCATCCTGAAGGATAAGCTCCTCAACCGCTTTGCCTTTACCTTTGAAGACCGCGACGGATTTATCAAAAACCTGTCCGGCGGCGACCTCAACGGCAAAAATACAATTGCGCTGCGCAACTCTACGCGGCTCTTTGCCGGTGAAACCACTTTGGTGGACTTGGTGCTGGACTACCAGCGGGATGACTATCCGGGTACGTCCTTCAAGAACGGACAGTATGCGCCTATCGGCGGCGACGTCAGCCCCAATACGGCGGCGGATTTGGAGCAGGGCGAAAACCTGTACATCAAAAGGAATTTGGGCGGCGCCGGGCTTCTGGTCAACCACGACTTCAACCACGCTTGGAAGCTTACCTCTACGTCGGGCTTCCGGGCGTTCAACTCGGACGAATCGTTCGACGCCGACGGTACGGCTTCCCCGCTGATGTGGGTTTCGGAAATTGAAGAGGGCAAGCAATTCAGCCAAGAAGTCCGCCTCAACTACAGCAATAAGAGCAATTTTGTCGGCTTTGTGGGTGCGAGCTATTTTTACGAAAGCTGCCTGCAGGACGTTCCCCTGCGCATCAACGAACAGGCGCTTTATACCGCCTACTCGGATCAGCTGCTCAACGGCACGTTTGCTTCGCTGCTTTTGTCGCAAGACATTGCGAATGTGCTGTTTCCCGACGAATCGGCGTTTATCAACGGCAAGTTCAACGCTGTGGAAAAAATCCCCGACGTCCGGACAACTTTGGAACAGCTATACAGCACACAAATGAGTGCGGCTTTGAAGCTGGAGCAAATTTTTGCTTCCCTTGCTGAGGAGGACAGGACAGCGCTGATTGGAGTTATTGATTTGCTTTCCAACGCTCCTGTCAACGCCTACCACGAAGAGGCCTACAAAAATACGGCGACCAACCACGCCGCCGAAATTTTTGCCGACGGCACATGGCAAATTACCCGGCAGCTGGGGCTTACGGCGGGAGTCCGCTTGAGCTACGAGCGCCAGGAAGGCTCGTATGAAGCCGCGCCTTCGCAGCAACCTAGCGTTATGGGGCTGCTGAGTAGCGGCTCGCCCAACCTGCTCAGCACGGTTTCCGACGGGAAAATATCGGACGCAAAGGATTACTACTCGGTCGTTATGCGATCTGCCCTGAACTACATGATTGGGCGCAACAATCTCTACGCAAGCGTTTCGCGCGGAAGACGCCCCGGGGTTGTTTTCGTGCTTCCCAAAGAAACGACCTTTCTTTCGCCCGAAATTATCTGGAGCTACGAGGCCGGCGTTAAGGGTGTAGTGCTCAGCGGCAAGCTAAGCTACGATTTGGCCGCCTACTACTACGACTGGTCGCACTTCCAAAGCGCCTCGCTTCGGGTGCCGGAGGGCGCGGTGATTGCCGAATATCAACCGGACGACGCCGGTAAGGCGCACAGCATCGGCGCGGAACTCAGCCTGAGGTATGCCCTCCTGCCTTACCTCAACGTGTTTGGGACGTATGCCTACATCGACGGAAAATTTGACGAGAAGGACGAGGAGGGAAACAAGCAGGAGTACGCCGGGCACCGCTTCCGCCTAACCCCGGAAAATTCTTTCTCGCTGGGGCTTGACTTCACCCATCTACTGCGGGCGGGGAGGGTGATTTACTTTCGCCCCTCGTACTCCTACAAGTCAAAGGTGTACTTTGAGGATGACAACGACGAGCGGTTGACGCAAAAAGGCTACGGCTTGCTCGGCTGCACCGCCGGGTTTCGCTTTAAACCTGTAAAAGACAAAAAAATGTACATGGAGGTAGGCGCGTACGGCAAAAATATTTTGAACGAAAAATACATTATTGACGCCGGAAATAGCGGGAATGCTATAGGATTTCCTACCTTTATCGCCGGAAATCCCGCCGTATTCGGCGGACAAGTACGCATCGGTTTTTAAGTTGTTGGATAAAAACAGTAAGAAAAATGAAAAGAATATTATTGACAATTGCCGGTGCTTTGATGATGCTCGCTGCAGCGCAGGCCGGCGACAGGGCGCCATGGCGGGAATATACCGGATGCTACGCTTTTCCCGGAGAATACATGATAGACCCGATTGAAATTGCCCTTCACGGGGACACGCTCCTTACCATTTTTACGCCCATGATGGGCGAAGTGGCGCTGACGCACGCCGGAAAAGATCGCTTCAAGTTTCCCCAATACGGCGGCGTGATTGTTTTTGAGCGGGACGAAAAGCAGCGGGTAGCCGCTTGCAGAATTGCCGTTACTGCAATGAGCGTAGGAGAATTAAGAGCCAAAAAAACAGTAAAAAACAACGAAAAGCAATGAGAACAACGAAAACAATTATTAGCATCGGGATGGCTGCCTGCATGGCGGCATCCGTATCTGCGCAATCGTTTGTTACGGGGTACGTTTACGAGGACGTTAACCGAAACGGGAAGCGGGACAAAAAAGACAGGGGCGTAGCCCAAGTATGCGTGTCCAACGGCACGGAGGTTGTGCAAACGGACGCGGCGGGCAAGTACCGCCTGCCCGTCAGCGACGACTGCATCGTGTTTGTGGTTAAGCCCGCCGGCTATCAGGCGCCAACGGATGAGTTCAACCAACCCCAAACGTACTACATCCACAAACCGGCAGGCTCGCCGGACAGCCTGCACTACAAGGGCGTGGCGCCCACCGGAGCGCTGCCCGCTTCGGTGGACTTTGCGCTGCACAAGTACAGCGAGCCGGAAGCCTTTACCGCCTTTATTTTTGGGGACACGCAGACGTACACCGAGCAGGAGCTCGAATATCTGGAGAAAGGCGTTATTGCCGAAGCGCGGAATACCGCGGGCGTTAGCTTCGGGATAACGCTGGGCGATCTGGTGGGCGACCGCCTAAGCCTCCACCTGCCCTACAAGCAGGCCATCAAGCAAATAGGCCTCCCGTGGTACCACGTGATGGGCAACCACGACATGAACTACGACGCTAAGGAAGACCGCTTTTCGGACGAAGCGTTTGAGGCGCAATTCGGGCCTAACAGCTACTCGTTCAGCTACGGAAAAGCGCACTTCATCGTTTTGGACAACATTCTCTACCCCCATCCGGTAACGGGCAATGGCTACGGGGGCGGTTTGCGGGAAGATCAGCTCGCGTTTCTCAAGAACGACCTCGCCTACGTTCCCCACGACCACCTGATAGTCGTTTCGATGCACATCCCGCTGGTTGACCCGTTTGACAACGAATTTCGCGATGCCGACCGGCAAACCATCTACAAGCTGCTGAAAGATTACCCGAACGTTCTGTTCCTTACCGCCCACATGCACTTACAGATGCAAAACACTATTGGGAAAAAGCAGGGCGTTGACCGCGAAAAACCGATTCACGAATACAACGCCGGGGCAGTCTGCGGCGACTGGTATTCGGGCATACTGAACGAAAAGGGAATCCCCGTAGCTACAATGCACGACGGAACGCCTGCCGGGTACGCTTTCCTGAGAGTTGACGGCAACCGGTACGTGCTGGACTACAAAGTCTTCGGCAAGCCGGACGGCTACCAAATTTCGCTTTACCATCCCAAAGTCGTCCCTCACCGGCGCTCCACCAGCGCTGCCATCTACGCCAACTTTTTTATGGGAACTCGGGAGGACACGGTGGAGTACCGAATTGACGACGGCGAATGGGCAAAAATGCGTCGGGTAGAGGAGGTTGATCCCGCCTACTACCGCTACGTGCAGGATTGGGACTACCTGGAGCGCTTGGTTCCCGGTCGCCGTCCCTCCAACCCGATAATTTGCAGCCACCTCTGGAGAAGCCGAATTGCCAGCTCGCTGCCCGTCGGCGAACACCGGATAGAAGTTCGCGCCAAAGACCGCTTTAACCGGCTACATACGGCGAAAAGCGTCTATCGAATAGAGAATTAATGCTATTTATTTTATTTTGAATATTATTTATTTTACCTTATGAAAACAACAGCTTCTTTTTTCTTTTTAATGTTGGTATCGTATTTTGTCATGGCGCAAAAACCGGTTCCTTATCTTCAAACCCCAACATCTACCTCTATTTGGGTGAATTGGCGGACAGAAGCGAGCATAGACAGTAAAGTGTACTACGGGTTGGCCGAAGACGAGCTTACCAACCTTGCTTCGGGTACAACACAGGATTTAAAAGATCCGGGAGACAACTACCTCAAAAATTACTACTACCACAGCGTGAAGCTTACCGGTTTGCAAGCCGATACCCGTTACTACTACAAAACGGTAAGCGATGATATCGAATCGGATGTTTACAGCTTCCGAACGCAGCCGGAAGAAGGCTCGCAGGGAGTTTACCGCTTCCTGATTCTGGGCGACCACCAGCTGTTTGACGACCGCTATGAGCGGCTGATGAAGGCTGCCAAGGCGGTATGCGAATCAAAATACGGAACGCCAATAGAAAATTACATCAGCTTGATTACGAACGTAGGCGATCAGGTGGACATGGGAACGTTGACCCACTACGAGCAGGTGCATTTCGGCAAATCGGAAACCCTCTCGCCCTCCCTGCCCATCATGACTATTGTGGGGAATCACGAAACATACGGCACATTAGGGTTAAATGCCTACAGCAACCATTTTCACTACGACGAAATTGAGTATAGCGGCATTTCGAGCGGAAGCGAGTTTTACTACGCCTTTCAGGCGGGGAGGGCGTTGTTCCTGATGATGAGCAGCGAGCAGGTTCACACCAATAACGCCCAGCTGACATGGATAAGCAACGTTATTGAGGCGGCAAAGGAAGATCCTAATATTGACTGGATTTTCAGCTACAACCACCGCCCCTTGCAGGCGGAACAGTACATCGGGGATGTTTCGCCGTGGGTGCGCGATAAGGTGATGCCCCTGCTCAACACCACCGAAAAATCGGTCATGAACGTTTCAGGGCACCATCACCTCTACCATCGGGGGCAGCTGCGCGACTACCCCACCTACCATATCATCACCGGCGGCGCAGCTTGGGATCAGCGCTGGGGGCAATCCACCGAAAAAGATTTTGATGATGTGCAAAAAACCATTGATTACTGGCCATTCCAGATTGTGGAGCTCAACTCCGAAGCCCGCTCCATGCAGGTAGAAACATACGTCATTGGCAATCAGGTGGAAACATTGGATGCTCCTGTGCTTGTCGATACCTTTTCCCGGATTTTCAACCAGCCGAAGCCGGAAAAACCATCCATACAGCCCCTCGAAACGAGCAATACGATAGAGCTGCCCTACACCTTTGAAAGCAGCCCCTACTCTACTACAAGCGGTATTGGCTACAACAGCGTACAGTTTCAGGTAGCCGCTTCCAACGATTTTGCCAAGCTGGAATTTGACCTCATCCGTGATTTTGAAAATATCTACGGAGCGCATCCTGCCAGCTGTGAGCTGGTTGATATTAACAGGGATGTAAACATTTTCCGGCAAACCATCGACAAAAGCCAGCTCTTCAACGGCAGGCATTACATTCGGGTTCGCCACCGGGACAAAAATGTGGAATGGTCGGAGTGGTCGGATACTGTTGCTTTTGAAACCATCGGCGGGTTGGACGGCGAAACGACCATTACCCCCAACAAAAAAGTATACGCAGCCGGAGAAACCATCTCCTTTTCCTTTGCCAACGCAACCAATCTGGAGGGGCAATGGATTGGAATATACGGAGAAGTGCAAACGCCCAGTTCGCTTTCGCCTTCCGTCGCATGGGAAAATGCTTCGGGCGGAGCCGGACTTGTTGCGTTCACGCTCACCACGCCCGGCGTATACTACGCAGCCCTTTTTAAAGACGGGAACTACGACCAGCTGGCAAGAACGGACTTGTTTTACGTCGGAGCTGTTCCCATTTTAAGCGCCGACAAACCGAAATACGAAGTTGGCGAAGCCATCAAAATTCACGTTTCCAACGCCCCCGAGCTGGCAAATGACTGGATTGGCATCTATAAAATGGGCGACACACCGGGGCCAATACCCTCTACGGCGTGGAGCTACATTACCGCCGTCCTAAACGATACGTTGACCATTCAGTCCGAGAATCTCAAAAAGGGATACTATTTTATCTCTTACCTGATGCAAGACCACTACTTTGAATCAAGCGAAAGGATATACATCCAAATTGGCGAGGAAATTTCTTCGCTTTCCCTGTTGCAAGACAGCATTGAAGCGAACGAGCCGGTTGTTTTCCTATTTGAAAACGGACCTGGCACCCCCAAAGATTACGTCGGGATTTACAAGGAAGGAGATGTGTATGGGGTTGACGAGCTGACGCACTACCTGTACGTGAATGGAGAAATATCGGGCCAAGTAGCCTGGGAAAATCACCAGCTTCCGGAAGGGAATTACTACGCATACCTTTTCACCAACGATAGCTACGACGCCGTTTCCAACAAGGTAGAATTTACCGTTAAAGCTGCCGACGAGCTGCCGGGCGATGCTACAATCACCTCCCTTTCCCTGTCGAAAAGCACCTTTGAACCGAATGAAGGTATCGTTTTCAGGTTCGAAAACGGGTCGGGCATGCCGGGGGATTATGTTGGAATTTATAAAAATGGAGATGTGTATGGCGTTGATACCCTGACGGATTCTTTGGAAATAGAGGGTACGTCAGGAGAGGTCGCGTGGGAACATCATTTACCGGAAGGAAATTATTACGCCTATCTGTTTGCCAACGATAGCTACGATACTGTTTCCAACAAGGTAGAGTTTACCGTGCTGGCTACTCCGGCAACATCCGTCCCCTTTTCCCCGTCGCCATCCGGCCTGCAGGTGTATCCGAACCCGGCGTCCGACAATCTGACAATTACCGTTCAGGACAACTCTACCATTGAGAAAGTTGACATTTACGAAATGAGCGGCCGCATGGTAACAACAATAACCCCGGTAAGCAATAAAGTAATAGTTGATACCCAATCATTGCCTGCGGGAGTATATATTGTCAGGATACATTCGAAAGAAACCATGCTGTCGAGAAAAGTAATTATCCGGTAGGATACGAACCCGGAGATTAGATTAGCGGAGTAAATCATATAGCGTTTGTTTTCTTGAAGTTAGCATTTTATCTTATAAAAAATAAAAAATTAATATCACCATGGGAGCAATAGCTATATGCTTTACTATAATGGCCTTAGGGGTTGGTTTGTATATTTTTGACCATACCAAAGCAGGGAAAAGATTTTTTGGCGAAAAGTATTGAATGTAGATAACCTTTAAATTTTATTACGATGAAAAAAATTCTTATGCTCGCTGTTTTTGCGCTAAGCGCAACGCTTGCCGGCGCACAGGCCAAGTACATTTTTTTGTTTATTGGCGACGGCATGGGCTTTGGCGCCGTAACGCTTACGGAGGATTACCTCTCCTCCCAAAGCGCCGCCACAACAGGCTCGGGAACGCTGGCGTTCTCCACCTTTCCCGTGGCGGGATTTTCCACCACCTACTCGACCTCCAGCTGGGTTACCTGCTCGTCGGCCTCCGGAACGGCGTTTGCCTGCGGCAGCAAAACCCGCAACGGTCGCCTCGGAATGAACGAAGACGCTACGCAAAGCTTTACCAGCATTGCCTGCCGGCTCAAGGAAAAAGGCTACAAGGTGGGCATAACCACCAGCGTGAGCATAGACCACGCCACGCCTGCCGCGTTCTACGCGCACCAGCCTTCGCGCAACATGTACTACGAAATTGCGCAGGATTTGGCAAAAAGCGGCTTCGATTTCTTTTCGGGCGCCGGGCTTCTCAACCCGCTGGGCAAAGACAAGAAACAGGAAAATGTGCTTGACCTGATAGAAAAAAGCGGCTACACGGTGGTGCGCAGCCTATCCGCCTGCAAAGCGTCCGCCGCGCCAAAGCTGCTGCTGCTACAGCCCGAAAGCAAGCCGCAATCGGCATTCCCCTACGTGATTGACAAAACAGCCGACGACTACACGCTGGCAAGCACAACCGCTCTTGCCGTAGAAAAGCTGCACGGCGACAAAGGATTTTTTCTTTTGGTTGAGGGCGGAAAAATAGACTGGGCTTCGCACGACAACGACGCCGGCAGCATGGTGCGCGAGGTGGTAGATATGTCTGACGCCGTGAATGTTGCGCTCGATTTTTACCGCAAGTACCCCAAGCAAACGCTCATTGTGGTTACGGCCGACCACGAAACGGGCGGCTTGGGCGTTGGCAGCGGCGAAGGCGGCAGCATTGGCGCTATTCGGGGGCTGGCCAACCAAAAGGCTTCGGTGGACAAGCTGATACGGCGCATGGAGGAGGGAGCCGTTTCGTACAGCGCCCTCAAGGCGTGGCTTGCGGAGAACATGGGCGTTGCCCTCACCTTTGACGACGAGGCAACGCTGCGGGATTTATTTGCCCAAAACGCCAAATCCAAACCCGCAAGCGACGATACGCCCTGCACGCTGCAAAACGCGGGGAGCATGGCAAAAGCCATCATGCGCATAGTGAGCGCCAAGAGCGGCGGCAGCTACAGCACCTTTGGGCACACCGGAACGATGGTACCCGTGTACGCCATTGGCGAAGGCAGCGAGCTCTTTGGCGGAAAAATAGACAACACCGACATTCCGAAAAAAATAGCCAAGGCGGCTAAGGTTGAGTGGAAGTAATGGAGGTGATGAGCTTCATCACCCACTCCATTTGCTCATCCACGCTGATATGGCTGTTGTCCAGCAGCACGGCGTCTTTGGCTTTGCGGAGCGGGCTTACCATGCGGTTTTCGTCTATGGCGTCGCGCTGCCGGATGTTGCTTTCCACCTCTTGGAGCGAAACATTCACCCCCTTTTCGGTCAGCTCCCGGTAGCGGCGCTGCGCGCGGATTTCGGGCGACGCCGTCATGAAGATTTTAAGCTCGGCGTTCGGAAAAACGACCGTCCCGATGTCGCGCCCGTCCATCACCACCGCCTTGTTCCTCCCCATTTCGCGCTGCTGCGCCACCAAGTGCTTGCGCACCTCGGCCAGCTCGCTCACGTAGCTCACGTTGTCCGACACGCCCACCAAGCGAATCTCTTCGGTTACGTCCTCGTCGTTCAAAAAAACGCTGTTTTGTCCTCCGCCCTGTGCGCTGCGCAAAAGCCTGATGCTGATGAGCGGAAGCGCAGCCGCCAGGTCATCCCTGTCCACCGAGCCGTCGGCGTTTACCATCCGGTGGCGCAGGGCGTAGAGCGTAACGGCGCGGTACATGGCGCCGGAGTCGATAAAGGTGTAGCCCAGCCGCTCCGCTATGGCCCTGGCAAACGTGCTCTTCCCGCACGACGAATACCCATCAATGGCTATGATAATGTCTTTCATTGTAAAATCAAAATTTATAAGTTAATTTACAGAGTTAATTTACATAATTACATAGTTGATTTACATAATTACAGAATTTACAGAATTTACAAATAAGAGTTTACAAATAAATAATATGTTAATTATGTAAATTATGTAATTATGTAAATCTCTTCAACACAATTCCGAAATGGCTATGATAATGTCTTTCATTATTACATATTCAATTTACAGAATTACAGAATTTACAGAATTTACAAATAAGAGTTTGCGAATAAATAATATGTTAATTATGTAAATTATGTAATTATGTAAATCTCTTCAACACAATTCCGAAATGGCTATGATAATGTCTTTTTCAATTTACATAATTACATAATTACAGAATTTACAGAATTTACAAATAAGAGTTTGCGAATAAATAATATGTTAATTATGTAAATTATGTAATTATGTAAATTTTTATGTAAATTTCTTCAACACAATTCCGAAGTGGTTTGTGGCTCCGCCGACGTGGTAGATTGCCCGCGCGTAGCTGAGCTCAAAATACTTGAGGAGTATCCCCAGCCCGAAGGAAAACCCCGTTCCGCTGCCGCCCTCCGCTATGGAGAGCTCGTTGCTGCGCCGGAAGTTGTAGCCGCCCATGACGTAGAAGTACTTGGACGGCGCCACCTCTACCCCCAGCGACAGGTGGCTCAAAAATTCCCGCCCGATTTTGGTCATCACGCTTGCGCCCTGTGCGCCTGCGTTGAGCACGTTGTCCTGCTCCCGCGTATCGTTGTACACGCTGAAGGACTGCAAATCGTTGAGCGTAACCGAAAAGCCCAGCGGCGCTCGCTCAAGCTTTTTCGCAAAGCCGAGCTGCAGCTCAAGCGGCAGGCGTTCGTGGTTGTCGTCGTGGTAGGGCTTGAGCTGCGCGCCGACGTTTTTGAGCGCCAGCGTTGCGCTCATTAGCCCGTCGGCGCTGCGGTAGCGGGCGCCGATGCTGAGCGCCGCGCCGTAGGAGCTGTAGCGCTCCAGCTGCGAAATAACGGTGTTGAGGGTTACGCCAACGTTGAGAAAGCTCAGCACGCTGCGCGAGTAGCTCAGCCCTACGGCAAACTCGTTGGCGCCGAAGCGCCCCGCCTCTTCGCCCGCTTCGTCCCGGCCATCAAACGAGCCGTAGTTGAGGCTTACGAAGCCAACGCCGAACATCCCCGCGCCGCCCGCGCGCCAAGCGCCGGCAGCGCTGCTGTGAGAAATGCCCGCAAGGTAGGCAAGGTAGGTCAGGGCGTAGGTGTTGCGCATGGCGCTGTCGAGCAGCGCGGGGTTTTGCGACGCCATGCCCACATCGTTGTGCAGCGGCGCGAGGCACGCCCCCGCCAGCGCCGCCGACTTGGGCGACGAGCCTATCTTGAGAAAGTTGTAGGTGCTTTCGCCGCCTATCTGAGCCAAAAGCGGATAGGCCGACAGCGCGAGCAAAAAGAGTATTAGGCCTGTTTTCTTGAGCATTTATCAGGATTTTGAGCCGATTGAAAATGAACCGTGGGGCAAATGTACAACTTTTGTAAGAACTAAGGGCTAAGAACTAAGGGCTAAGAGCTAAGAACTGCCACATCCTGAAAATAACGGGGAGCTCATTTTTGCGGCTATTTCTTTTTTTGAGGTGCTATGAAAAATAGCTAACGAGCCGAAGCAAAAAAAATCCTTGCCTGTAACTTCATAGCTGGGAAAAGCAATTCGTTGGATTTGATATACCATCTATTCGATATTCCTTATCCAGCCTGATTATTTTAAGTATAATAGCGCGGACAACTTTTCCTCGTGTGTAGCATACCTGATAAGAGCTTTCCCCCAATTGCGTAAACTGCATAGAAGGAAACCATAGCCGGTCAAAATCAAAATAGTCAACCAATAAATCATAATTCGGATAGCCATCCTGTTTATACTCATTGGCAACCTCCTTAAATTGGAGCAAAGCCGTGGCTGTAAGATGCTCGGCGCGTAAGGCTGCAAGCCGAAGATTTAAATCTTCCGGCATGCTACAATACGTTGTTGCGTAATTTTCATAAAAAGTTTTTAAAAAAGATAAGGGGGGTAGAAGTATCTATTTCCTGCGGCTCCAAATGATCGCACAGCAAGCTGTCACCGTAAAGAGAAGCATTCCACTCCGGAGTAATATAATCAATCCTGTAGCCTCCATCCGTTTTCACTATCCTTAAAGGAATGCTAACATTATCAACTTTTTTATCTTCGACCCAATCATAGCTAACCATATACCAATTCCCCGCCAAATGTTTAACCTGTAATGTTTCTATAACATCCTCTCTAAAATCCTGTGCACGAATAATAGGATCTGCACCTGTCGCTGCTCTCATTCTATCAACTTTTTCTATCAACCTCTTTGTCAAAAACCTTTGTACAAGTAAGTCGTTGGAAGCTATTTCGGATATAATATTGCTTGCGTAGGACGTATAAAAATCCTTAATTGCATGGATGGCTTCCTGCTCAACGATAGCCTCCGTTAGGATAGGTTTTGGGCAGAGGTTGGCGGGAAAAAGTGTAAAATATACGAATAGTAGCGAGCATATCTTTGAATATCTCATGTTTACTTATTTTAATAATTTATTTAACGATTGTGCAATTTGGGGCGTTTCTATTTATGCAGAACTACCGTACATGTCTCTTTGCGCAAAATCCGAAATCCACCGGCAACCATTGTGCCCTGCAATATGGCCAAGAGGGTTTCCAATAACAGCCTCATGCACAAAAAAAATTTAAGCCGGATTAGGTTTGGCAAATATACATATTTTTTATCAGGAGAGTTTTTTTATCAGGACAATATTTGGTAAACGCCTCTGCTTTTGCAGCTTATTAGCTCTATGGGAATGCAATTCAAATTTGTTGCACAAATCTCTGTGCATAAAATTAACTCCTAATATCCAACCTCTTACAAAAAAATATCCGGTGCGCTGCTGCAAATCCAAATATTTTGCGTAAGTTTGTCGCCGATTTTGGTATTCCGCTTCCACACCTTCGGAGGCGGGATGAAAAAGGGAATCAGGTGCAAATCCTGAACAGACCCGCTGCTGTAAGCTCCGCCAAAAAGTTTTTGGGCAAGGCTCAACTCCACTGTTCCGCAAGGAATGGGAAGGACGCCCCAAAAAAGGAGCAAGTCAGAAGACCTGCCAAAATTTGCATGTTTTAGAGCTTTCGAGGAATGAAGCTTGAGACAAACAAGGCAGGCAAAAGGCTGCGGCACAGCCATACCTCCTGCGCGTTTATCCCAAACATCACATTTACGGCAAGGCTTTTTTGTGCGCTCCACCTCCTGCGGCGTGCCGTTGCTCGCGGGTATGCGCATGCGCAAAGCGTTGCCGGATTTCCTGTTACGGAAGCCGGTTGATGGTCTAAAAATTTAGAGCGGCTTTTTTATGCTTTTGGTAAAAATATTTTGTGCAGCTGCGGGGCTTTTGGCGGCTTTTGCGGCTACGGCGGCGCACGGCAAGCTGGACAGCCTTCAGCGGATAGAGGAGGTGGTGGTGAGCACGGGGCGCTACCGCGAGGTTATCCCCTCGCAGCGGCTTGCGGGCGAAAAGCTCGAGGCGCTGAGCAGCTTTTCGGTGGCGGACGCCATCCGCTACTTTGCCGGCGTGCAGCTGAAGGACTACGGCGGCGTGGGCGGGCTGAAAACGGTGGACATCCGCAGCATGGGCACCAACCACATGGGCGTTTTTTACGACGGCATACAGCTGGGCAACGCGCAGAACGGGCAGGTTGACTTGGGAAAGTTTTCGCTGGACAACATCGAGGAGGTATCCCTCTACAACGGGCAGAAAAGCGAAATATTTCAGCCGGCCAAGGATTTTGGGTCGGCGGGTACCATCTACCTGCGCACGCGGCGGCCGCGCTTTGCAGCGGGCAAGCGCACCAACGTAAAGGCAACGCTTCGCACAGGCTCCTTTGACCTCTCCAACCCCTCCGTGCTGTGGGAGCAAAAGGTGAGCAGCCGCATCAGCGCCTCGCTCAGCGCCGAGTATATCTACGCTTCGGGGAGGTACCGGTTTCGCTACCGCAAGCTGCGCGGGGACGGCAGCGTGGCGTGGGATACCACCGCCGTGAGGCAAAACGGCGACATTCACGCTACGAGGGTGGAGGGCGGATTCAACGGCTACCTCCCGCAGGGCAAGTGGCACGCCAAAGCCTACTTCTACAGCTCGGAAAAGGGCATTCCGGGCGCCGTGATAAACAACGTATGGAAGCGCTCGCAGCGGCAGTGGGACAAGAACTTTTTTGCGCAGGGCAGCTTTCAGAGGCAGCTCTCCGAGCGCTGCGAGGTGATGCTCAGCGCAAAGTACGCCGACGACGGAATGCGCTACCTCAACCCCGATACCACCCTCATGTACATCGACAACACGTTTCGTCAGCAGGAGCTTTACGCCTCCCTCGCCGGCAAGTACGCCATTTTGCCGCAGTGGGACGTTAGCTTTTCTACTGATTATCAATGGAATACGCTTTCGGCCAACCTCACCGATTTTGCTTACCCGCAGCGAAGCACGGCGCTGGCGGCGGCGGCTACGGCGTTTGAGTGGCGGCGGCTGAAGGCGCAGGCGAGCATGCTGGGCACGTTTGTCCTTGAGCGCACCGCGCGGACAGGCAGCCGGACGGCAAAGGACAAGCAGGAGTACACGCCCGCCGTGTTTGTTTCGTACCAACCCTTTACAGCGGGCAAGGCGGGAAGCGTAAACCTCGCCCCCCTGCGGCTGCGGGCGTTCTACAAGCGCATCTTCCGAATGCCCACCTTCAACGACCTGTACTACACCGACATCGGCAACATTTCGCTGCACCCCGAGTACACCACGCAGTACAACGCGGGGCTTCAGTACGAGGCGCACTACGTGCGCGGCGCTGTGGAGCGCCTCAACGTGCAGGTGGACGCCTACTACAACGAGGTGACCGACAAGATTGTCGCCATACCAAAGGGCAACGGGCAGTACCGCTGGATGATGATGAACCTCGGCTACGTGGAAATCAGGGGCGTGGACGTGTCGGGGCAGGCGAGCTGGAGGCTGTGGCGAGGTGCGATGCTCACCACAAGCCTTAGCTACACCTTCCAAAAAGCGCAGGAGCTCACCAAGCCCGCCGGAAGCGAAGCCCCAACGGGCAATAGCGGCGAGTACGGCTGGCAAAGCGCCTACGGCGGACAAATTGCCTACATCCCCTGGCACAACGGCTCGCTCATTGCCAACGCCGCGTGGCAAACGTGGGACTTGAACTACAGCTTTATCTACGTAGGAGAGCGCTACCACAACTCTACCAACATCCGCGCCAACCACGAGCAGCCTTGGTACACCCACGACCTGACGCTCGGAAAAACGTTCAGCTTCAGGGCGGCGAAGCTCAAAATTTCGGCCGAGGTCAACAACCTCCTCAACCAATTCTACGACGTGGTGCTGAACTACCCCATGCCGGGAAGAAACTATAAGGTAATAGTGAAGGTGGAAGTGTGAAAATAATTAATAATTAAAAATTAAGAATAAGCGAAAGCTGAGGATTTAAGAAGTAAGAAGCAAAAATTACAGCGCTCTTTGACATTTTGGTTTACACGCGATGCGATTATTTTTCGCTCACGGCGCTTGCGTATCCAAAGATTTCTACATAAATTTGTAAGGTTCTATAACGTTTCGGGTGGGTAATGGATAAAAAATTGCCGTCAACCGTTGCCCGTCAGGGCATACATATCCATAGAAACGTTATTATCCACCTTCCATAAACCTCGTAGAGGTTTCATATTTTCTAT
>JAISLN010000006.1 GCA_031290835.1 Prevotellaceae bacterium | reverse complement strand
ATTGCCCAGCTGTGCGCCGCCAACAAGCTCGACCTCACCGGCGCGGAGGTAATACGCTTCTACGGCGAAGAAGAAAAAGATCGCCGCGAGCTCTACGCGCAGCTGCTCTTCAAGAAGCGCCAGCGCAAGGGAATGCCCTACCAGTACGCCATCAAGAGGATGGACAATAGCGATATGTTTGGGCTGATGATGGTGGAATCCGGCGACGCCGACGCCATGCTTACCGCCTTTTCCAGCGACTACGGCAAAAAGTTCAAAACCGTGCGGCAGGTCATCAGCGCCTACGAAGACGAAAACCACGTGGCGGGCATGTTCATCGTAATGACCAAGCGAGGACCTCTCTTTCTTGCCGACTGCGCCATCAAGTCGCCCGACTCCACAGCGCTCGTAAAAACAACGGAGCTGCTGTACGAGGCCGTCAAGAAGTTTGGCATAGCGCCGCACATTGCCCTGCTTTCGTACTCCAGCTTTGGCGTGGTGCAGGAGGGCAGCGCCAAGCGCGTGAGCCGCGCCGTAGAAATGCTCCACAACAAGTACCCCGACATGCTGGTGGACGGCGAAATACAGGCAAACTACGCCTTCAACGGAAAGCTGCGCATGGAGAAATTTCCGTTCAACAAGCTGCGCGACGCAGAGGTAAACTGCTTCGTATTCCCCTGCCTGAGCTCGGGCAACATTGTCCCGCTCTTCGTAAAGGAGCTGAGCGGATACGAGCTGATAGGCCCCTTTATTCTGGGGCTGGAAAAACCCGTGCACATCCTGCCCGACGAATGCTCCGTGCGCGACATCATAAACATGGTCGCCATCACCTCTGTGAATTAGGTGTGTAGAAGAATTTACAGAATTACAAAATTTACAGAATTTACAGGTGCAAAGTCTCTGTGGCTCTCTGTGTAACTTCTGTGAAACCGCTTCATTTGTCTCTTTGCAGGGCAAAAAAATCTCGACATAAGCTCCGCTGTTGCTTACCGGCGGGCATCCGACAACTTTAATACGGCAGCAACGTAATGATACCAATAGTAACATATAAATCAACAACGAACAGCACAAGTTTATGTCAAGCTTTTTTGGGAAAACATGGTGGGGTTTGCAGTGGCTAAACTCGTTGGCCAACATTGATTGCAGCAACCGCCTTCCGCGCGGAAGCGCATACGCCAAAAAGGGCGCCGTGAAGTCGCTCGAAGTTCGCAGCAATACCATTCTCGCCAAGGTGCAGGGAACTCTCCCAAGCCCCTACCAAATAACCATTACCGTTCCGTCGTTTTCCGCAAAAGAGGTGCAGGCGCTGGTGGAGGCGCTTGCCGAAAAGCCCGCCGTTATATCCAAGCTGCTCAACCGCGAGCTCGACCCCGAAGCGCTACAGCTTGCCGAACAAAAAGGGTTGCAGGTTTTCCCCCGCCGGTGGAGCGATTTTGGCATGGCGTGCAGCTGCCCCGACAACGCCGTGCCCTGCAAGCATCTGGCAGCGGTGATTTACAAGTTTAGCGCCGAAATAGACAACAACCCCTTCCTCATTTTTCAGCTGCACAACGTTGACCTGCCTATGGAGCTCGGCAAAGCCGACGTCCACATACGCGCCGGGCAAGCCGAAATTCCCCTCCTCGCCGAAGCATTTGGGCTGCCGAGCGGTGCGCCAACGGCCCAAAAACAACCTCCGGCAGCAACGGCAGCCCCTGACGAAGCCGCGCTCAACGAGGCGGCGCTCCGCTCCGTTGACTTCTCCGTGCTCACCCCCATTGCCGACGCGCTGATGCAGCTGCTGCCCGACGCGCCGGCCTTTTACCGGCAAAAGGGGAATTTTAAGGAAAAATACGCAGCGCTCCTGCTCAATGCAAGCAAAAACGCCATGCGGATACTCGGCAGCAAGTCTTCGCTCGGCAACTTTTTTTACCCTGTGCTCGCCCTGCAACGCGCAACGGCCGAAGGGGAAGACGCGGCAAGCCTTATCAACCCGGGCGCAAGCCTACAGCTGTCGGTTTGCGACGACAGCGAGCCGGCTGTCCTGCTCAACGGCAACAGAACGGCGATTTCCATCACAGAGCTTATCCCCGCGCTGTGGGCTATACCACCGGTGCGCCTGCACGACTACCGTCCGTCAGTGCTGGCGCTGCGCGCGCTGCTGCTCTACTCCGTCAACCTGATTGCCAACGGCGCGGTAACGCCACAAATCGTTGCGTCCGGCAGCGGAAAATACTACATCCGGTGGCTACCGGCAATGCTCAGCGGCGAAGTCCGCGCGCTCACGGAGAAGCTGGAGCCGCTGCTGCCGCCAAGCCTGCTGCTGTGGAACGAAAAAACGCCGCCGGACAGAGACCGGGCTGTCGGCGCCGCTTCAGTACTTATCAACGTGCTGATTCACAGATTAATAGATGATCGCATCGGCGATATTTATGCTGGGCTGTTTTTCGGCAACGCCGGATATTCGTTCAGCTTGCCCGGCGAGGAGGCGCTCCCCGGCGGCATTAGCGCGTGGCTACAGCGCTACTACATTGCGCGGGGGCAGTATCGCCCCGGCATTGTAGTAGATGAGCGGGAGAACGGCAGCTTTCGCGTGAGCCTCAACGTGAGCGACGCCGAAAATCCGCTCGGCAAGCCAACGCCGCTCAGCGATATTCTGAGCCTCAAAAAGTACGGCAAAATCCGCTTTAAGGCGCTGCAACCGCTGGCGCTGCTCAGCTCCTTCATCCCCGGGCTCGACGGCTACATCAACGCAGGGGGCAAAACGGAAATCGCCATGAGCAACGCGGAGTTTGTGCCGTTTCTGATGAACGCCATTCCGGTTATCCGCCTGCTCAACATCAGCGTGCTGCTCCCAAAGTCGCTGCAGGAAATACTGCGCCCCAGAGCCAGCGTGCAGCTACGACAAAAAAACAGGGACAATACCGGCTTTATTTCGCTGGAAAAGCTGCTCGACTTTGAGTGGCAAATTGCCCTTGGCGACATGGTGCTGAGCGAAACCGAATTTAAGGCCATCCTGAAAAACAGCGCCGGGCTTATCAAGTACAAGGCGCAGTACATCTACGTTTCGTCCGACGACTTGAGCAAGCTGCACAAGCACTTTTCCTCCGTCAAAGCCCTGTCGCCCTACGAAATGCTGCGCACCGCCCTAAGCGCCGACTACTACGGCGCCAAGGCAACCCTGACCGACGAAGTAAAGAAGCTGATAAAAAAGCTGACCCACACGGCCGAAATACCGCTGCCCAAGGCGCTGGACGCGCAGCTCCGCCCCTACCAGCAGCGCGGCATTGCGTGGATGTACCGCAACGCCCAGCTCGGCTTTGGCAGCATTATTGCCGACGACATGGGCTTGGGAAAAACCCTGCAGGTCATTGCCCTGCTGCTGAAAATAAAGGAGGAGGGAGGGCTGAAGAAGAAAAAGGCGCTGGTGATTGCCCCAACAGGCCTGCTCGCCACGTGGCAGGCGGAGGTCGAAAAGTTTGCCCCCTCGCTCAACGTAGCGCTGTACCACGGCGCAAAGCGAGCGCTGGAGGAGGGCGACAACAGCTGCGACGTGCTGCTCACCTCCTACGGCGTTGTTCGCAGCGACGCGCTCGCGCTGAAAAAGAAAAAATGGCGCGTGGTGGTAATTGACGAGGCGCAAAACATAAAGAACTACGAAACCGCCCAGAGCAAGGCCGTCAAAAGCATCCCGGCGGCAGCGTTCATTGCCGTGAGCGGCACGCCGGTAGAAAACCGCCTGAGCGAGCTGTGGAGCATCATGGATTTTTGCAACCGCAGCTTCCTGGGCAACCTCAAAGAATTTCGCGAAACGTTTGCCAACCCCATCCAAAACCGCCACGACGCCGCCGCTGCCGACAAGCTCAAAAAGATAATCGCACCCTTCATGATGCGCCGCCTCAAAAGCGACAAAGCCATCATCAGCGACCTGCCCGAAAAAATCGAAATCGACAGCTTTGTGTACCTCACCAAAGCGCAAGCCGGGCTATACGAAAAAACGCTGCACGAAGCCATGAAATCCGTCGAAAAAGTTGACAAAACCGACCGGCAGGCGCTCTTTGTACGCCAAGGGCTGGTGCTGCAAATGATTTTGGCGCTCAAGCAAATCTGCAACCACCCCACCAACTTTTTGAAAAACAACGTGCTGGAAGCAAGCCTTTCGGGCAAAACAGACTTGCTGCTCAACAAGCTGGACAGCATCATAGAGGCCAACGAAAAGGCGCTCATCTTTACGCAGTTCACCGAAATGGGCAGCCTGCTGCAGCGCTTCATTGCCGAGCGCTTCGGCGCAAGCCCGCTCTTCCTCCACGGCGGCTGCACGCTGAAGCAGCGCAAGGCAATGGTAGAAGACTTTCAGCTCAACCGCGCCGACAAGCTGCTCATCCTTTCGCTCAAGGCCGGCGGCACAGGAATCAACCTCACCGCCGCCAGCCACGTCATCCACTACGACCTCTGGTGGAACCCGGCGGTGGAGGCGCAGGCCACCGACCGCGCCTACCGAATTGGGCAAAAAAACAACGTGATGGTGCACCGCCTCATCACTAAGGGCACCTTTGAGGAGCGCATCAACGAAATGATACAGCGAAAAAAAGAGCTCGTAAACCTCACCATCTCCAGCGGCGAAAGCTGGATTGGCAACCTCAGCAACAGGGAGCTCAGGAGCATATTTGAGCTGAGGTAAGCGGACGCTACCGGCCGGCAGCGCCAAAGCAGCTGCAAAAGTTGGGCGCCGTGGGCAAAGAGATAAAATATTTTTGTATTTTTGTGCCTGCACAGCCCAACGCGCAGCGCAGGCAGGCGCCTGCGAGCGGCGCTCTCACCGCAAGCCATAGCAGATAAAGAAAAATAATAAATATAGTACGCTATACATACATAGCATTGAACAGTAGAAAATTATGATGTAAAAAGACAGTAACTAAACTTAAAATATACATAAAGCGTTAGCTTTACTCGGTCACGAAACTTAGGAACTTTCAAAGCCACAAGAGTAAGTCAGCGCTCACGTCTGTTTATGACGTGGGCTTACTTATTTGTGGCATGGTATCCTAAGACCTCGTGGCAATAAGAGTATGTCCACGTTTTTTGTTGCTCATAAGCGGACGTGTCCACCATGAAAAGAAGCACAGTACACATAGGCGAGGTAATACGGCAAAAGGTAAAGGAGCGAGGCATCAGCGTCGTTGACTTTGCCAACGCCATACACTGCACGCGCAGCCACGTGTACACCATTTACAGCCGAAAAAATATGGACGTTGAGCAGCTCATGCTCATTTCAAAAGCGCTGGGCTACGACCTCATCTCCGAAATATACCTCAGCCGTCCCGCCCTCAAAAAATACTTAGTGCTACTTGAGGTGGACGAGCTGCAGCTGCGCACCCTCTCGGCGCTACCCGTAAAATTTGTCCGGCCGCTGTCGGAATAGCTCGAAAATTATCCCAAATTGTCCATTAGGAGCATTAGCTCGTTGAAAAAATGCTTGTTTTTTTAGCTTTTGTATAGAAAAACACTCCGTCTGCTCTCCTTGCACCCCGGTAGGGATGCATCTCTCGGTAGAAATGGCACCCCCCCCCTCATCATTTTCGCATCCCGTAGGGATGCATCTCTCGGTAGAAATGGTAAAAACCCCCTCACCATCTTCGCATCCCGTAGGGATGCATCTCTCGGTAGAAATGGCAACCCCCCCTCATCATCTTCGCATCCCGTAGGGTAGGGTGTTCAGACCTGCGTAATTTTTTCGCTGATTTTTGCCGAAATCAGCTGCCTCAATAACCTCATTTTCACCTAATTTCTCAAACAAAACAACCTCAGTAGCCATGGAATACGCCACCTGCAACCCAACCTCATTAACCTCATAGAGCGATGCTGAGAGCGAACAATGAGCTAATGAGGTATTGTTCGCATCAGATACTTTTGCTACTGAGGTGGTTTTGTTTTAGAAATTAGGTAAAAATGAGGTTTTCGCTATCTCCTTTTTCTGCTCAATTTTCGGAATAAAAATTTCGCGCCTTCTGAACACCCTACCCTGTCGGAATAATCACACACTTCTATCGTAAACATCCGACACATTTGTAGGGGCAAACAAGCGCAAAGGTGATACCTTTGCGCTTGTCAAATTTATTAAAATGGTGTGCGCCGAAAAACCCGAAAAGAGTAGGCAATAATTTAAATTTATTTTTTATGGAAAAGAAACGGTAAGACCCCGAAAAACGTTTAAGACTATCCTCATGGTGCTCATGCCGATAGGGGCGCCATAAGAGAATTAAAAAATCGGCAACCTTTTATTTCACTTAAATTATCCGCAAAAGGAGCGGATGTAAAACAAGCAACAGCATGAAAAAAACTATTTTGTTAGTCGGCCTGATTGCCGTATTTGGCTTTGGCGCGTTTTTATCTTCCTGCAAGAAAGATGAAAAAACCACTCCTAAATTGCCCACCTGCACGTGTACAGCTACAGTTGATGGTAAGCCTGAGTCAACAACCGTAGATTTGTCAAATACGGATGCTCTAAAAGAGGATTGGGGAGAAGATTTTGTAGAAGATGTAAAATCGGGGAAGGTTAAAACCTGCGGCGATCTTGAAGAACTTCTCAATGATGTTGAAGACTTTACGTACATTTTTGGCGACTCTGAGGAGGATTATGAAATTTCCTGCAAAGTTAAATAGCTTCGCCAAAGAGCTGGCTCCTCTACGTGGTGGAGCCGGCTCTTTTTTTATTTTATGGGTAGCCGAATAAAAATATACAGCCTGCTTTCGGGCGTAGTGTTCCTGCTTTCGGGCATGGCAAAAGCGCTGGATGCTGCCGCTTTTTCAGCCATTATTGCCCAATACGGCGTGGAAAGCTTGGGGGTTGCGGCGCCGGTTATTATTCTGGCGGAGGTTCTGCTCGGCTTGCTGCTTGCCTTTGGGATACGGGTGCGATGGGCGGCCTTTGCCGGAGCGCTGGTGCTGTTAGCCTTTACGCTGATTTACGCATACGGGGCTATTTTCAGGAGCGTAGAAGATTGCGGATGCTTTGGGGCAATTGCCGCGCTGAACACTTCGCCGGTTTTTACGTTCGCGCGCAACGCCATCCTGCTCTACCTGCTGCTTGCCGTGTGGCAAAAAGGCAAAAATGCCGAGAGCGCCAACGCCGGAGGAGTAGCCGTAACAATGCTGGCGGTAATGTGCATGGTGGCCTTTATGTCCGGCTACACCTACCGCAAGGCTCACCGGAGCTCAACAGCAAAAGAGTATGCCGCCCAAGCGGTGGAAAACACGGCGCTCAAAGAATTTATTTCCACCTCCAAAGATTCCACCTACTTGGTGTTTGCCTTCAGCTATAGCTGCCCGCACTGCCTCAACTCCATCGAAAACCTGAAGCAGTACGAAAGCTTCGGGGTGGTAGATAAAGTTGTTGCCCTCGCTTTTGCGGCCGACAGCTTGGCAATGCAACGATTTCACAGCATATTCAACCCTTCCTTTCAGGTCAAGCACTACCCTCCCCGGCAGCTCCTCCGCCTGACGGATGATTTTCCCACGTCGTACTACATCAAAAACGATACCGTAAGGCTGGAGATACGCGGTGCGCTACCGTGCGGGTATGTGCTGCAGAAGCAGCTGCACAAAAAAAGCAGGAAAGCGCAAAAAAGCTCACTGCGAGCTAATCCATAGGTGATATAAGCGCACATTTTCGGCAGAATTGCGGTGCGCAGCAGAGCGCAAAACGCAATAATCCCCGTATCGCCAGTAGCCCGCAGGGCTTTAATTCCGGCGCCTTGTATTATCCCAAAATGTCCATTAGGTACAGCACACTGATAACGAACATTTGTCCTAATGGACGCCATTAGAAAATTGAAATTGCAATTCTTTAATTATCAATTAAATACCTTGCATTAATTCGGTCCAAAACGGTGCTTTTTTTCATGGACAATTTGGGATTAATGCCTCTAATGAACAATTTTGGATAATTGCAGATGTGCCCTAGCATTTCTCAAACCTGATGTAATTTCAACTAACAAATGCAACTTTAAGTAAGAAAAAAAAACCATCTTTGAGGGCTTTCCTCGAAGATGGTTTAGGAAAAATTTCTACTTTTACGTTGCTATGAAAAAAGTACATT
>JAISLN010000005.1 GCA_031290835.1 Prevotellaceae bacterium | reverse complement strand
GAGCCGCCCTGACTTACCAGGGGCAAATTTTGCCCCGTGACGGGGGCAAGCCCCGTGGCTACGCATACGTTGACCAGCGCCTGCAACGCAAGCTGCATGGCAATCCCGATGGCAAGTATCGCCGGAAAAAAGCGGGTGGCCTTACGCGCTATTGTCCCAGCCCTAAAAACCAGAATGAGGTACGCCAGCATCAACCCGACGGCAAACAGCACGCCGTACTCCTCTATCACAATGGCAAAAATAAAGTCGCTGTAAGCCTCGGGCAGGTAGTAGCGCATCTTGCTGTTGCCGGGTCCCTTGCCAAATACGCCGCCGGAGGCTATCGCCATGTGGGCAAAGTCGGGCTGCTCCAGCGCTACCCTCGCGGCGGGGACGGCCTGCTCGTCGGCAAACCTGTCCTCCAGACGGCTGTACATGGTCTTCAGGCGCGTCATGCTGATTAGCCTGTTGCTTGCGTAGAGCACGCCGGTGGGCTTTTCTCCGCTTTTCTCCTTTGCGCTCACGGCGTCTGCTACCACCTTGGTGAGGCAGAGCGCCAGCGCAACCAGCACCAGCAAGCTGCCCACCGTGGCAAACAGGTAGCGCAGCCGCGTGCGCCCAATGAACATGAGCGTGAAGCAGGTAACGCAGAGGATGGCGGCGGTGGAGAAGTTGGACAGGAATATGAGGAAGCACATGCCAATGACCGGCAGGGCTACGGGCACAAATCCTTTCCTGAAATCCTTAATGTGCTCCTGCTTGAGCGTTATTTGCCGCGCAACGTAGAGGATGAGCGCGAGCTTGCACAGCTCCGCCGGCTGAAAAAATCCCAGCGAGCGCACCGCTTGGTTGTGGCTGCGCCCAATGCACAGCATGACGAACATCAGCGCCAAAGCGCCAAAGTAGCCCAGCGGCGCCAAGCCCATGAACAGCGTGTAGGGCGCGCGCGAACAAAGATACATCAAGATAAAACCTATCACCAAAAACAAAAGCTGCTTCAAAAGGTAGTAAAGAGGCTCCGCGCTGACAGAACGCCACGATATACCCGCCGTGGAGGAGTAAATCAGCATGAGCGAAACAAGCGAAAGCCCGAACGCAATCAGCCAAATCATTTTATCCCCCTTAAAGTAGCTACCAAAGCCCATTCTTTCTGAATTTTGAATTCTAAATTTTGAATTGCGCAAAGCGCAGAGAAATTTTGAATTTTGAATTCTAAATTTTGAATTGGCTAACGCAAGCCGTTCCGCGCTTTGCGCAATTCAAAATTTAGAATTTAAAATTTCACAAGTATCGTATTGCGCGCTTGAACTGTGCGCCTCTGTCTTCGTAGTTTTGGAACAGGTCGAAGCTTGCGCAGGCGGGCGAAAGGAGCACGGCGTCGCCCTTTTGGCTCAGCTTGTAAGCTGCCTTTACGGCCTCCTCTGCCGAGCGCGTATCCACAATGTCGCTCACCACGCCCCGAAATGCTTCGTGAATCTTACGGTTGTCCACGCCCATGCAAACAATGGCCTTAACCTTTTGCCTCACCAGCTCCAGCAGCTGACTGTAGTCGTTGCCCTTGTCCACGCCGCCCACAATCCACACGGTGGGGGTGGCCATGCTCTCCAGCGCGTACCACGTGGAGTTGATGTTGGTTGCCTTGCTGTCGTTGATAAACAGCACACCGCCCACGCTAAGCACAGGCTCCAGCCGGTGCTCTATGCTTTCAAAGCTCATCAGGCTGTTGCGGATGTGCTCCTTGCGTATCTTCAAAACCTGCCCTGCAATGGCTGCCGCCATGGAGTTGTAGAGGTTATGCTTGCCTTTGAGCGACAGCTCGTCCAAGAGCATTTCGAGAGAGTTATTTTTGTACATTGCCGTAAATTTATTATTGTTTAAACACGCCCCCTGCGGTAGCTGTTGCTGTTGGCTAAAGCCAAGCAGCTGCGCCCGTATGTTTGCTTCTGCCAAATATTTCATCGTTACTTCATCGTCTGCGCAGTAGATAAAGCAGCCGTTTTTGTCCATATTCTGCGCAATACGGAATTTCGACCTCGCGTAATTCTCAAGCTTGTAGCCGTACCTATCCAAGTGGTCGGGCGTGATGTTGAGCAGCACGGCAACGTCGGCTTTGAAGCGGTACATGCCGTCGAGCTGAAAAGAGCTCAGCTCGAGAACGTAGTAGTCGAAGCTTTCGGCGGCAACCTGCCGGGCAAAGCTCCTGCCTATGTTGCCTCCCAGCCCAACGCTCAAGCCCGCGCTCTTCATGATGTGGTAAATGAGCGAGGTGGTGGTCGTCTTTCCGTTGCTGCCCGTTACGCAAATCAGCTTGGCGTTGGTGTAGCGCGCCGCAAGCTCTATCTCCGAAATGACGGGAACGCCCGCCGCAAGCAGCTTCTGCACTATCGGCGCCGTGTCGGGTATGCCCGGACTTTTTACCACTTCGTCGGCGTTTAGTATCAGCTCTTCCGTGTGCCCGCCTTGCTCGCAGGCAACGCCGTGCTCTCGCAGCGCAGCCGCGTAGTCCGCCCCGATGCTCCCGGCGTCGGACAGGAAAACATCAAAACCCTTTGCGCTTCCGAGGACAGCCGCACCCACGCCGCTTTCGCCCCCACCAAGTATGACAAGCCTTCTTTTCAAATTTTGAATTCTAAATTTTGAATTTTAAATTGCGCTACGCGCGGAGAAATTTTGAATTTTGAATCTTGAATTTTGAATTGGCTAACGCAAACAACTCCGCGCTTCGCGCAATTCAAAATTCAAAATTCAAAATTTAAAATTTCTTCACCTCACCTTTAGCGTCAGCACGGCGGCGATGGCCAGCAGCGCTGCGATAATCCAAAACCTCACCACAATTTTTGCCTCCGGCATATTTTTCTTTTGGTAGTGGTGGTGCAGCGGCGCCATGAGCAGCACGCGCCGCCCTTCGCCGTACCTTTTCCGCGTGTACTTAAAGTAGGCAACCTGCACCATCACCGACACGCTCTCGGCAAAAAACACGCCGCAGAGTATGGGAATGAGCAGCTCCTTGCGGATGATGATGGCGCACACCGCAATGATCCCGCCCAGCGCAAGGCTGCCCGTATCGCCCATGAACACCTGCGCAGGGTAGCTGTTGTACCACAAAAAACCCGTGAGCGCACCAATCACTATGGCCATAAAAATCACCACCTCGCCGGAGTTGGGGATGTACATTATTTGCAGGTAGTCGGCGTAAATCACGTTGCTCGACAGGTAGGCAAGGATGCCAAGCGTTACGCCGATTACGATGGATACGCCCGCCGCCAGCCCGTCCATCCCGTCGGTGAGGTTGGCGCCGTTGGATACCGCCGTTACGATAAAAATGACAACCAGCATGAAAATAATCCACCCCGCAAGCTGCTTGTGCTCGCCCAGAAAATCCGGCGCAAACATGGCGTAGTCGAGCTCGTTGTTTTTGAAAAACGGTATGGTTGTCGTCGTGCTCTTGTGCGCCTCGCTAAGGAACATCACCCGCGGATTGTCGGCGCTCCCTATTGCTACCTGTTGAGCTTCGGGGTGGTTGGCCGAAAGCTTGTCGCGCACCACAAAGGTATCGCTCGTGCACAGCATCACGCTCACAATAACGCCCAAGCCAACCTGCCCAAAAATCTTAAACTTGCCGTGCAGCCCCGATTTGTTTTTTTTGAACACCTTGATGTAGTCGTCCAAAAAGCCCAGCGCACCAAGCCACGCAGCGCTAATGACCATAACCCACGTGTACATGTTGGTGAGGTCTGCAAGCAGAAGCGTTGGCGCAAGGATGCAGAGCAAAATGATTACGCCGCCCATCGTAGGCGTACCGCGCTTTTGCAGCTGCCCGTTCAGCCCGAGGTCGCGCACCTCCTCCCCGATGAGCTTCCTTTTCAGCAGCCGGATGATGCGCCTGCCGAACACCAGCCCCATGATCAGCGCCAGCAGCAAGCCTACTCCGGCGCGAAACGAAATGTAGTTTATCAGTCGCTCCCCGGGAAAATCGTAGGCTCTCCCTAAGTAGTTGATGAGGTGGTAGAGCATGCTCGTGAATTTTGAATTTTAAATTTTTAATTTTAAATTGCGCGTAGCGCAGAGAAATTTTGAATTTTAAATTTTAAATTGGTTGATGCAAGCCGTTTCGCGCTTTGCGCAATTCAAAATTCAAAATTTAAAATTTAAAATTTCCTCACCTTCCGACTTCCGCAAACACCGCTTGCAGCGTTTCCTTGTCGTCGAAGTGAAATTTTTTTGTTCCTATAATTTGATAATTTTCGTGCCCTTTTCCCGCCACCAGAATGAGGTCGTCCTTTTCGGCAAGCATCACCGCCGCCTTTATGGCATCGCGCCTCCCGGCAATGGTCAGGGTTTTCCGTCGCGCTTCGTCGCTCACGCCGGCGTACATTTCGGCCAAAATAGCCTCCGGATCTTCGCTTCGCGGGTTGTCGCTCGTGAGGATAACCCTGTCGCTGTTTTCGGCAGCCTCTCGCGCCATGATGGGGCGCTTAGTGCGGTCGCGGTCGCCGCCGCAGCCTACCACCGTAATAATTTTCTGACCGCTCCGGCGCAACCTGTTGATGGTGCTTAGCACGTTCTTCAGCGCGTCGGGCGTGTGGGCGTAGTCCACAATGGCGGTAATGCCGCCCTCCGAGCGCACGTACTCAAACCGCCCCGCCACCGCGCCGAGTGCGCTGATGATACGCGCCACCTCGTCGTGCGGTGCGCCGAGCAGGATGGCCGCCCCGTAAATAGCGCTCACGTTGTAGGCGTTGAAATCGCCGATGAGCCTCGTCCAAAGCTCCGTCCCGTTTACGTCGAGCAACATTCCGTCCAACCGCTGCTCTACAATGCGGCACTTAAAGTCGGCGAGCGTGCGCAGCGCGTAGGTTTTGACCTGCGCCTTGGTGTTCTGCACCATCACTCGGCCGTTGCGATCGTCGGCGTTGGTGAGCGCAAACGCCTCCTTGGGCAGCTCATCAAAAAACGTTTTTTTTGCCTTGATGTACTCCTCAAACGTCCTGTGGTAGTCGAGGTGGTCGTGCGTAATGTTGCTAAAAATGCCGCCTGCAAAGCGCAGCCCCTCTACGCGCCGCTGCACAATGGCGTGCGAGCTGACCTCCATAAAGCAGTACGCGCAGCCGCGCTCCACCATTTTGTGCAGCATGCTGTTGATGGCCGCCGCGTCGGGCGTGGTATGCGTTGCCTCTACCCTTTCGTCGTCTATGAGGTAAACCACTGTGGAGATAAGCCCCACCTTGTATCCCAAGGCTTTGAAGAGGTGGTAGAGCAAGGTCGCGGTGGTTGTTTTGCCGTTAGTTCCCGTAACGCCCACCAGCTTCAGCTTTTGCGAGGGGTTGCCGTAGAAGGCCGCCGCCGCCAGCCCTGCCGCGCTATCGCTACTCTTCGCTACAGCGTAGCACACGTTAGGGGCTATCGTGTCCGGCAGCTCCTGACATATAACGGCAGCCGCGCCCTTGCTCACGGCGTCGGGAATAAAAGCGTGCCCGTCCGCTTGCGTTCCCTTGAGCGCAACAAAGCAGCACCCCTTGCCGGCCTCGCGGCTGTTGATGCACACGGAGGTAACCTCAACGTCGGCATTGCCGCGCACCTCCAGCGCGCTAATCTGTTCAAGTATTTTTGTAAAATTCATCGGCTTTTGAAATTTTGAATTTTGAATTTTGAATTTTGAATTGCGCAAAGCACAACATTTCGCGCTTCGCGCAATTCAAAATCCAAACTTCAAAACTCACCATCCATAATTTTTTTAATATCTCAACCTCGCGCTTCGCGCCATTTAAAATTCAAAATTCAAAATTTCCCCCGCGCTTCGCGCAATTACTCATTTTTGTTTTTCTTTTTTAAGGTATTCGTGAGCTCGCTTCGCTCGGTTCAAAATTTAAAATTCAAAATTTAAAATTTCTCAGTTGTAGCTCAACGTCAGCGCCACTACATCTCCCGCTTCGCAGGGTGCTCCCGGCTCCGGCGTTTGCCGCTGAATGGTGCCGCGCCCCGAAAACCGCACCTTCAACCCGCTATTCTCCAAAATGTAGATGGCGTCCCGCAGCGCCATGTTCGTAACGTTGGGGGTCAGATTTTTCACCATTCCTCTGTTGCAGGCAACCACCTCCTTGCCCTGCTGCTCGGTCGTTACCCATTCGCCTGCGTAGCCTTTTGCGTTCACCGGCACGCCAAGCCATCCCAGAGCCTGTTGCAGCTTTGCGTAGCTGCCGCTTTTGGTGTAGGGCGCTTCGGCAGGCGGAGCGCTTTGGGTTACCGGCGGCTGCCACGTGACGGAGCGGGCGTATATCTTTTCGGCTATCGTCTTGAATACCGGCGCGGCAATAGCGCCGCCGTACGCGCTGTTGGGCGTGTCAAACGTTTTGAACGCCACAATGCAGCTGTACACGGGCTTGTCCGCAGGAAAGTAGCCCGCAAACGACGACAGCTTTTGATTGGTGTAGCCCCTCTGCGGCTCGGCTATGTGGGCTGTTCCCGTTTTTCCGGCTATGCGGAACGCGGCGCTCTGCGCCCTTTTTGCCGTACCGTTCTCCACCGTCCCCAGCAGCAGCTGATGCAGGTTGTTCAGCGTATTTTTGGAGCAGATGGAAGCGTGCACCACCTGCGTGGGGAACGTTTTTACTATCCGTCCGTCCTGCCGCACCGCCTTTATGAATTTTGGGTGCACCATCACGCCGTTGTTGGCCACCGCGTTGTACAGCGCCAGCGTTTGCAGCGGCGTTATCTCCAGCTCGTAGCCTATGCTCATCATCTCCAGCGTCAGCCCCGAAAATTTCTCAACCGATTTGATGTACGGCGCAACTCCCGCCTTGCCGGGCGAAATGTCAAAGTTTACCACCTCCTTGAGCTTGAGCGCCTCAATACGTTCGGCAAAATCTTTTTTCCCCTCCTTTTGTCCGTAAATTCTTTTCGACAGCTCAATGGTGCCCACGTTCGAGGATTTTTCAAACGCCTGTTGCAGGGTCAGCATGCCGCCCTTCGAGCCTTCATCCTCAAACGTTTTTCCGTACCTTGTTGTCCGGCCGTCGTTGGTGTTCACCGTATCGGTCAGCGTCAAATTTTTTTCGAGCATAATCATGTACGACGCCAGCTTGAAGGTCGAGCCGGGGTCTTTGCTGTAGTACAGCGCGTAGTTTTCTTTCTCCACAATGCGGGCGTTTTCCTCCCGCTTCTTGTTGGCAATGGCGCGTACCTCGCCGGTTGCCACCTCCATCACCACGGCTGTGCCCCACTCAAGGTCGCGGTTTTTGAGCAGGCTGTTCACAATTTCGCTCTCGGCCACCTCCTGCAAATCCACATCAAGCGTTGTAATAATGTCGCAACCCTCCACCGGCTCCACGTCGGGCTTGCTGCGCAGGGGTATCCACTGTTTCCCTACGGTGCGGTGGTGCGTCTCCATGCCGGGCTTGCCCGCCAGCTCGCGGTCAAAAAAGTATTCAATGCCGATATACCCTTTGCCCTCCCCGTTAATTCGCCCAATCGTGTTACGCGCCATATCCTCGTAAGGCTGAAGGCGGCGTATCTGAGTTTCTACAATCAGGCCGCCGCGGTTGGGCGTATTGCGCAAAATCGGCAGCTCGCTCAGCGCTTTCTTTTCGCTGTAGGTAATGCTGCGGTTTATCAGGGGGCGATAGCGAAACAGCGTTTTGTTGTTGAGCGCCTTTTGCCGGTCTGCCTTCAGCTCTTTGGCGTACGCCGCCGCGCTCTTGTCCTTCAGGATGCGGCTCAACCCCCGCGCCAGCGAATCCACGTGCCTGTTGAAGACCGAATCGTGAAGCCCTTTGGCGTTGAGGTCGGTAAACACCTTGTACTTGTAAATGCTCGTAGCCAGCAACTTCCCGTCGTGCGCCAAGATATTGCCGCGGCTCACCGGAATAGGCTTCTCCATGTATATTTTTTTGTTGATTTCGGTAACGACGTCCTGCTTGCCGTCCATGCCGGTAACAATCCGCACCATTTGCACCAGCACGGCTACGGCTACGGCTACCATCATAAAATATACGACGGCAAAACGGCTCGTTATGGTAGATTTTACGGACATTATAGAAAATCACTATCAAAAAAATTTCAAAAAATCGCCGCCGCAGCTACGGCTTGGCATTTTCGCCGCCGGCTGCAATTCTCACGGGCGGCATTTGCGCCTCCTTTAAGTTCAGCCCTCGCCGCTCAACCTCCCGCGCAACGCTTGTTTGGCTTGTCAGCCATATAAGCTGCGCGTGGGTGGCGGTCGTTTCATCCTTCAGGTTGTTCACCTTTTCCTGAAGCTGCACCTTGCGCTTTACCTTGTTTTCCACCGCGTAGTGGTTGAAAATATAGAAAAGCACAAACCCGGCAAGAAGCAAAATAACGCCCACATGCTCGCTCAGCATCTTGTACAGCTTGGCGTTGCCGGTAACCACATCGGTCAGCTTGAGCTTTGTCTTTTTTTTCAGCTCTTTTACATCTTCAAACTCTACGGGCTTCTTGAAAAACATAGCTACTATCTTTTATATCTTTTGTGCGATGCGGAGCTTTGCGCTACGCGCCCGCGTGTTCTGCCGGATTTCCGCCTCTTCGGGCAGTATTACTTTCCTGTTCACGGCTTCAAAGGGTGCGCTCAGCTTGCCAAAAACATCCCTTTCGGCCTCGCCGCTCACGCTGCCGCACCGTATATAGTTTTTTACCATCCTGTCCTCCAGCGAATGGTAGGTAATAATCGACAGCCGGCCGCCGGCCTTGAGCGCCTTTGCCGCCTGCTCCAGCATTTGCGCCAGCGCCTGCATCTCCCGGTTGACCTCGATGCGCAAGGCCTGAAAAAGCTTTGCCAAATACTTGTGCTCGTCAAACGGGGGGAGCACCGGCCGAAGCGCCTCTACAAGCGCACCGGTGGTTGCAATGCGCGATTTTTGGCGCGCCGCCTCTATGAGCTTGGCCACCTTGGCGGCGTTGCTCAGCTCGCCGTAGTCGGCAAAAATCCGGCTCAGCTCCTGCACGCTACGCGCATTGAGCAGCGCTGCCGCCGTGTCGCCGCCTCGCCTGTTCATCCGCATGTCGAGCGGAGCGTCAAAGCGGAAGGAGAAGCCGCGCTCGGCGGTATCCAGCTGATGCCACGACACCCCAAGGTCGCCCAAAATCCCGTCAACCTCTCCGGCCGAGTGGTAGCGAAGATAGCTGCGCAAAAACCGAAAGTCGCCCTTTACCAGCGTCAGCCTTTTATCGCCAACAGCATCGCCGCCTTGCGCCACATCGGCGTCCCGGTCAAACGCTATCAGGCGACCTTTGCCGCCCAACCGGCTCAATATTTCGCGCGAATGCCCGCCGCCGCCAAAGGTTACGTCAACGTAGGTACCATTGGGCTTCACCTCCAAACCGGCTACGCTTTCCTTCAGCAAAACCGGCACGTGATATGGCGTAAAGGCTTGAATTTTGAATTTTAAATTTTGGATTTACAGAATTTTCAGAATTAACAAATGCTGCAAATTCTGTAATTCTGTAAATTTCATTCCTCTTTTTTTCTTCTCAAATACTTCTTTCGCAGCGCAACAGCCTCGTCGTCGGGAATCATGCTGCGCTCGTAGGTGGCCTTGTCCCAAAGCTTTATTTTGTTGCCCACGCCCACAAACGCCACATCCTTGCTAATACCGGCTTTTTCGATAAACCGCTTGGGCAGCTGTATGCGCCCGGCGGCGTCAACATCGAGCGAATCCATGTTTTGGTACAAATCGTCTATCAGCTGCCCCTGCTCATCGTCGTACGGGTCGAGCGACTTCTCAAAAAACGCCACCTCCTGCTCGCACACCGCCTTGGTCATTATCGTAAGGTACTTCACCGCCGGCTCTCGCTGCACAACAAGCCGCACCTGACCGTCGCCCGAAGCGGCGGCAGCGCGAAAGGCGGCGGGAAAAGGAACCCTGCCTTTGTCGTCGAGCTTGCACGTATGGCTACCTATGAACATGAGCTTGCAATTTTTAATGTACAAAGTTACACATATTTCCCCATTTTGGTACACTTTTACCCACCACTTGAGGAATAAATTTCTCGACAGCATTTTCAGCTTTCGCTGCTATTAATTATAATAATTTTATAATCAGTAAGATGGAAAATAATACGCCCATTTGCCAACAGAATATTAACATAGCTTAAGCACATTTTGTTCATAACTTTTTGCCCGATGAAAAATATTTTGACAAAAAAATGCTATGAAGTAGCTGCTATCTATAAATTCCTTATCTTTGCTCTTCCGTTTTTCCGTTTCTCCAAAAAAAATTTGCCTTTGCTGTGGACGCAATACAAACAATTGATATAGAAAAGCTCATCGCGTACAAAAATCCGCGCCTGCTGAAGTGCATTCCGCGCTTTGTGCTGCGCTACCTTAAACGAATTTTGCATCAGGACGAGGTCAACTACGTGCTGACCACCTACCGCACGTCGGGGCTAACGTTCCTGCACGATTTGATTCGCCACCTCAACATCTCCTACAGCGTGCAGGGCTTGGAGCGCCTGCAGCCGGGGCGGCGCTACATGTTTGTGTCCAACCACCCGCTCGGTGCGCTCGACGGCGTCATTATCATGAGCGCCATCGGCAGCACGTTTCCCAACATCAAGTTTCCGGTCAACGATTTTCTCCTCCTGCTACAGCCCCTTCAGCCGCTGTTCTTGCCCATCAACAAGCACGGCGCACAGACGTCGGAGGCGGTACGGCAGCTGCACCAATGCCTGAGCTCCGACAGCCAAGTGCTGTACTTCCCGGCGGGGCTTTGCTCGCGAAAAATCGGGGGGAAAATCGTGGACCTGCCGTGGAAGAAAAGCTTCATAAAAATGGCCATTGACCACAAGCGCAACGTAGTGCCCATGTTCTTTGAGGGGCGCAACTCCAACTTTTTTTACGGCCTCGCAAATTGGCGCAAACGCTTGGGGATAAAGGCCAACCTTGAGATGCTCTACCTCGCCGACGAGCTGTTCAGGCAGCGCAACAGCACCTTTAAGCTCCGCATTGGAGAAGCTATCCCGTACGAAACGTTTACCAAGGAGAAAAAAATAACCGAGTGGGTAGAATTTGTGCGGCAAAAAACCTACGGAATGCAAAACGAAGCTACAGACGTAGCCTAAAAATCAACACAAGTAGCAAATACCTTACCTTAAAATATATAAATAAAATGATGGAACCAATTATAGCCCCGATAGACAAGCGCCTCATCCTGAAGGAGCTGAGCGAAGATAAATTTTTGAAGAAAACGAACAGGGGCGATAACGAGCTGTATATTTTGGACAACAACAACGCCCCCAACATCATGCTTGAGATTGGCCGCCTGCGCGAAATAAGCTTCCGCTTGGCGGGAGGCGGAACAGGCAAATCTATCGACATCGATCAGTTTGACATATCGGAAAACCCCTACCGGCAGCTCATCGTTTGGAATCCGCGCGAGCAGGAGATTTTGGGGGGATACCGCTACATCCACACCGGCGGATGCGACATCGCCGAGCTGGCAACGTCCGAGCTCTTCCACTTCTCCGAAAAGTTCAAAACCGACTACATGCCCTACACCGTAGAGCTTGGACGCTCGTTTGTCCAGCCCGACTTCCAAAGCTCCCGGCGCAGCTCAAAAAGCCTCTACGCGCTCGACAACCTGTGGGACGGAATAGGCGGGCTAATAGTGAACCTCCCCGACGTGCGCTACCTGTTTGGCAAGGTCACCATGTACACCTCCTACAACGTGGAGGCGCGCAACATGGTGCTATACTTTATGCAAAAATATTTTCCCGACAACGAAAATCTTGTGCGCCCGGTTGTCCCGCTTGAGCTCAACATCGACAAGCCGGCGCTCGACGCGCTCTTTACCGGCCACAGCTACACCGAAGACCACAAAATTCTTTCGCGCGAGGTGCGAGCGCGGGGCGAGCACATCCCGCCGCTCATCAACTCCTACATGAACCTTTCGTCAACCATGAAAACTTTTGGCACCGCTATCAACCATGAGTTTGGGGGGGTGGAGGAGACGGGTATTCTCGTTACCATCAACGATACGTATTCCGGCAAGATGGAGCGGCACTTAACCCTCCCCCGACAGCGCAGAAAAGCCGCCATCAGCCAGCTATTCCCGCGCCGACGAGGACATCGCGGCAGCGAGCTATAACGCAGGGAGATTGGGACAATCGTAAGCTGAAATTTTCACGTTACCTGCCAATAGCGCTGGCTCTTGTGCTATGGCTAAGCATGGTTTGCTTAGTCGCAGGTTCTTTTTGCGCAACGGCTATGAAATGCTCATACAAATCACAGCTCATCCACGTGAGCGCGATGTGCTATTCTTAGCTCTTACCTCTCCCTCCCAGCGCTTTCCCCGTATGCAGCTCCTTGTGCTTGGCCAGCTCCTGCGGCGTTCCGCAGAAGCAGAGGTATCCGCCCGCCTCGCCGCCTTCGGGTCCGAGGTCAATGACCCAGTCGGCGCACCTCACCACGTCCATGTTGTGCTCCACCACCAGCACCGTATGCCCCCGCTCCACGAGGGCGTTGAACGCTTTCAGCAAAGTTTTGATGTCGTGAAAGTGTAGCCCTGTTGTCGGCTCGTCGAAGATGAAGAGGATGGGGTCGGGGTTTGTTTCTTTAGTCAAAAACGAGGCCAGCTTCACGCGCTGGCTTTCGCCGCCCGAGAGGGTGCTGCTGCTTTGCCCCAGCTTGATGTAGCCCAACCCAACGTTTTGCAGGGGCTTCAGGCGCTCTACCACGCGCTTTGCCGCGGCGTCGCGCTGCGCGTCAAAAAATTCTACCGCCTGATTTACGGTGAAGTCCAGCACGTCGCTAATGCTGTAGCCCTTGTACTTTACTTCGAGGATGTCGGGCTTGAAGCGCTTGCCGCCGCACGCTTCGCACACAAGCGTAACGTCCGCCATGAACTGCATTTCAATCTTTATAAATCCGTCGCCCTGGCACTCCTCGCAGCGCCCGCCGTCTATGTTGAACGAAAAGTGCGAGGTGCCGTAGCCGCTGTTCTTGGCGTATGGCTGCTCGGCGTAGAGCTTGCGGATTTCGTCGTAGGCCTTGATGTAGGTAACGGGGTTGCTGCGGCTGCTGCGCCCTATGGGGTTTTGGTCTATCATCTCCACGTTCTTTATGCGCTTCACGTCGCCGCTCAGCTTGTCGTGCTGCCCTGCCCTTTCGCCGTAGGCGTTGATGAGCTTGTTGAGCGCCGGGTAGAGAACGCTCTTCACCAGCGTCGATTTTCCCGAACCGCTCACGCCCGTAACGGCTACAATCCCCCCAAGGGGAAACTTTACGCTGATATTTTTCAGGTTGTTCTCCCGCGCACCCTGCACCTCTATGTAGCTGCTCATTTTGCGGCAGCGCACCGGAGGGTCTATCTTTTCCGCGCCGCTCAGGTACTTTAGCGTGAGGCTTTTTGCGGCGGCTTTCGCTAATGCTGCGCTTTTTTGGGCGGAGGTGCGCTGCGCCGGTGGCGTTCCCTGAAAAACGATTTCGCCGCCCTGCCGCCCTGCCGCGGGGCCAATGTCGATAATCCAGTCGGCGGCGCGAATAATTTCCTCCTCGTGCTCCACCACCACCACCGTGTTGCCCAAATCTCGCAGCTGCTTGAGCACGCTCACCAAGAGCTGCGTGTCGCGGGGGTGCAGGCCTATGCTGGGCTCGTCGAGAATGTACAGCGACCCTACGAGGCTGCTGCCGAGCGACGTGGCAAGGTTGATGCGCTGGCTTTCGCCGCCGCTGAGCGTATTGCTCAACCGGTTAATCGTAAGGTAGCCCAGCCCTACGTTCTGCAAAAAGTTCAGGCGGTTTTTTATCTCCACCAGCGCCCGTCCGGCTACCTGCTGGTCGTAGGAGCTCAGCTCGAGGTGCGCCATAAAATCTGCCAGCCTGTCCACCGACATTTCCGCCAGCTCGCTGATGTTTTTGCCGCCCACCCGCACGTACAGCGCCTCTTTGCGCAGGCGCGCGCCGTGGCATTCGGGGCATACGGTTTTGCCGGTGTAGCGCGCCAGCATCACGCGGTGCTGAATTTTGTAGCGGCTCTCCTCGAGGTAGGCAAAAAACGCATCCAAGCCGCCGTAAGCTCCCTTGCCGTGCCACAAAATAGCTTTCTGCTCAATGGTCAGCTCGTAGTAGGGCTTGTGGATGGGGAAGCCCAGCTTTTCCGCCTGCCGGATGAGCTGCGTCTTGAAGCGGCTCATTTGCTCGCCCCTCCAGCACGCCACCGCGTCGCCGTAAACGGATTGCGACTTGTCGGGGATGACCAAATCCTCGTCGATGCCGATAATTTTTCCGTACCCCTCGCAGCGCCGGCAGGCGCCCATGGGGTTGTTGAAGCTGAAAAGATGCTCCGACGGCAGCTCAAAGGTCATGCCGTCCGCCTCGAAGCGGCTGGAGAAAGGAACGCCCTGCGGCAGCCCGTTTGCCGACGAGGTAACGGGAAAATCGGCCAACAAAATGTTGCCGTTTCCCTCAAAAAATGCGGTTTGCACCGAATCGCCAATATCGTTCAGCGCGTCCTCGTCTTTGGTAGCGGCAAAGCGGTCAACGAGGATAAGCACGTCGCCGCTTACCTCCACCCGCTCCTCTTGCTTGCTCTTCTTGGGCAGCGACGCCAGATAATCCTCAATGCCCACAATGCTCCAGCTGTCGGCTTCGGCAACGCATATCCGGGTAAACCCTTCGTGCAAAAGCAGCGTGAGCTTTTCTATGAATCCCATTCCGCTGGGCAGGTAGAGGGGCGCGAGCAGCGCCATGCGCTTTTCGTTGGGCTGCGAAGCCACGTAGCGGGTTACGTCGGCTACGCTGTGCGCCTTTACCTCATCCCCCGACACGGGCGAAATTGTACGGCCAACACGCGCGTACAGCAGCTTCAGGTAGTCGTATATTTCGGTAGAGGTGCCCACCGTTGAGCGCGGGTTGCGCGTGCTCACCTTCTGGTTGATGGCAATTGCCGGCGGAACGCCCGCAATGCTGTCCACCTCCGGCTTGCTCATCCTGCCCAGAAACTGCCGCGCATAAGCCGAAAGGCTCTCCACGTACCGCCGCTGCCCCTCGGCAAAAAGCGTGTCGAACGCAAGCGTGCTCTTGCCGGAACCCGAAAGACCCGTAATGACTACCAACTTGTTGCGCGGAATATCTACATCTACACTTTTAAGGTTGTGTACCTTAGCCCCTCTTATGCTAATCTGTGACATGCAATTGGATAAAATAAAAAAGCAAAATACAATTGGGCAAAGGTACAAAATTTGGAGATTAAAGAAAAACATCCTATTTTTGTGCAAAGACTCAATGCTTCATTCACTAAAAAAACGCTTTGCTATCGCTCCACATCTACTATAAAACCATTTGAATTGACATTTTAGTAGCCTATGCAATACATCTACTCTTAACTTTAAAAGTAATAAGAGGATGCGTAAGGAAAATTTGAGCGATAATACCCTCATTAAGCAGTTTGTGAGCGGCGATGCTACGGCATTTGACGCCTTGCTTGCCCGCTACCGGAAGAAGATATACACCTATATCTACCTGTCGGTAAAGCGTAAAGACGTTGCCGATGATATCTTTCAGGAAACTTTTATCAAGGTTATTCGCTCCCTCAAAGACGGTAAATACTCCGAAAGCGGCAAGTTCGCTCCGTGGGTTGTGCGCATTGCGCATAACCTCATCATTGACCACTTCCGAAAGCTGCGGCAAAACAACGAGTGCAGCAACGAAAATACCGACGGGCTCTCCATCACCGGCGACGAGTTCTCCGACCTCAACGCCGAAGAGCGGGCGGTGAAGCTGCAAATCCGAAAAGATGTGCGGCAGCTGCTGGATTTTCTCCCTTCAGACCAGCGCGACATTGTCCTTATGCGCTACTACATGAATATGAGCTACAAGGAAATTTCCGAACAGCTCAACATCAACATCAACACGGCGCTGGGGCGAATGCGATACGCCATTATCAATATGCGAAAAATGGTAGAGGAAAGTAAAAAAATGCTTGTTGCATAGGCAGCTGTGCTATAAAATCATAAAACACACGCAAATTTTAACACCAGAAAGGCTTCTCATTGTAAAAAAACGCTATCTTTGCTGCTCTTACTAATTATCAACACGCTGATTTTGCTCAGTATGGATAATGCACATTACCTTGATAGCTACCATCGCCAACCTTCTCGGGAGCAATACCAGCCTTCGGACGATGAATTATTACCGGAGCTCACGGAAGAGCTTGAACACTTGCTCTCGGAGCTGCAAGAGCTGGAGGTGGACGTTGACCAGCAAACCCTGCAACGTGTGCTGGAGTACGCGCGTAAGGCGTAAAAGCCTCATCACCATACGCCCTTATCACCGCTACCAAAGCTCGCCATTGCCAAAGCTGAGCGTAGCGGCAGCCGGCGGCGCGTTGCCGTTCACCTCGTGCCGCAAAAAATACCTTTCAACAGGCTCTGCCGCCATGTAGCCGTCTATGAGACGCGGCGTAGGGTAGTCGCCCATGCTGTCGGCTTTTACGCGGATAAAGTTGGCGGAAAGAAAGTACGGCGCTGTTTTAACCTCCAAAATGTAGAACTGTACGTGCAAATGCTGGTGGCT
>JAISLN010000004.1 GCA_031290835.1 Prevotellaceae bacterium | reverse complement strand
CGGCAGCTTTTCCATCACCATAAAAGCGCTCTTCCGCTCGACTATGGTAACAATCGCACCCCGGTTGTTTTCGCCCACAATGGCGTCAACTTCCCAGCCCCCGAAGCGCCCTTTTGTATCCACGATGGTATCCACGATGGGCGGACGCTGGTCAGTTGAGATTCGATTTTTGATGGGTATTTTACTCCCCTCCGAACGCTTGCGATGCTTCAGGCGATGCCGCGTATGCGTGTAAAGCGTGCCACCCTGCTCCCTGTCCTGCCGAATGAGCTTGTAAATCGTTTCATGGCTGATGCCGGGGTCTCCTTTGAGCTTCCTCCGGCCCACAATTTGCTGCGGCGACCATCCCTGCTGAATGCAGGCAACGAATTCTTTTTTGACCGGAGGGAGCAATGTTCTTGGCTTTTTCATGCGCTCTTTGCGCAGCGTAGCCATGCCTTGCGCCTACTCAAACGAGTAGGCGCCCTTAAGGTTGGCGCTTCGCTTCAGCTCCCGGCATGCTCCCGACTTGTCTTTACCGATTGTGGCGGCAATCATTTTTTGGCTACAACCCTTCCTATGCATCACAGAAGTTGTGTACCTTTGCTCACGGGATAAATGTACTCTTTTCATAGCAACGTAAAAGTAGAAATTTTTCCTAAACCATCTTCGAGGAAAGCCCTCAAAGATGGTTTTTTTCTTACTTAAAGTTGCATTTGTTAGCTGAAATTACAATGTCAATATAACCGGTAAGGGAACTGATGAGGACGGCGAACAAACGTTTAACGTGAAGCTGAAGAAAGGGTGGAACTTATTGTATGCTAAGCAAACAGAAACGACTTACGAGTTTACCACCCAAGCTCCAGATGGTGCGGTATGGATATATGATAAGCTCTGAACTGTTGATTATGGCACTTTTGATTCTCTTTGGAATGGCGGGGCTTTTCGGCGTAGCAATTATTAATTTACGCGCTTCTTGATGGCAAAAAGCCAAGTATATGAGAGTAAAAACAAGAAAGGGGTAAGGGAAAATGTATATCATAGAATATACCCCCCTTACTCCTTTAATCTTTACATAGCTATTCCGATTGCGCTTGCGCTTGCTTTTTGGCAACAAGGGCTATAATAGCCATCACAAGAGCACCACCGCCTACAATTCCTATCACAATCAATGTATTCATTTTAAGTTTATTTAGAAGTTAAAAAAATTCCGGCAACAATCAATATCAATGCAACAATAGAGCCACCTATAATGATATACGCCTTATCAATATCGCCCTTTAAGATGCTGCCTAATACTAGGCTTCCAAACGTAAGTTTACCTAAGTCAAGGCAGAGCTTACCGATGTTGTCGTATGCTTTTTGATTTAGCTTCATCCCACAAAGATACTCATTTTCACATGCCTCCTCACTTTTCCACATGCTCCACAGCTAAAAAAGTTTTCTTTTGTTCAGAACTTGTACATAGAAGTGGATGCAAAGTGCCATAATGGTGCCATAAAATAGATAATTTGATTTTTTAAATATAATATTTACAATGATTTAAATCGTTTTAATTTGTAGATTTCTAATCTGTCGGTAAAATACAAAAAACTTGCGTGCAGCATTGCCCCATTTTCATGGCAAATTGTCAGGTTTTTGCTTCTGGCAAGCTTTTTGATGAGCTATGAATTACAGGTATGGCCAACGTAAATGCCTGCCAATTTCTGTAAAATAAAATCCCAAATCATTATGAACCTGAACATTTTTACCATAAAGGCGCAGGAGGTGGTGCAGCAAGCCATCACCATTGCGCAGGGCTACGGGCAGCAAGCTGTGGACACGGCTCACCTGCTCAAGGCGTTGCTGGTGGACGCGGAGAGCGTTACCACCTACCTGATGAACAAGCTGGGCGTTAGCGTGCCCTCGCTGCAGGCGGCGGCGGACAAGCTCATAGCCTCGTACCCCAAGGTGAGCGGCGGCGACATATACCTGTCGTCGCCCGCCAACGCTGCCGTGCAGAAGGCGCAGGCTGCCGCCAAGGATATGGGCGACGAGTTTGTGGCGGTGGAGCACCTGCTCCTCGGGCTGCTCGCCGCCGGCGACGCCACCGCTAAGCTGCTTAAGGAAAACGGCGTGAGCGAAAAAGACCTGAAAGCCGCCATTGCCGACCTGCGCAAGGGCGCAAAGGTGAACAGCCAAACGGCCGAAGATACCTACAACGCCCTCAACCGCTTTGCCATTAACCTCAACGAGCAGGCGCGCACCGGCAAGCTCGACCCCGTGATTGGGCGCGACGACGAAATACGCCGCGTGCTGCAAATCCTCTCGCGCCGCACCAAGAACAACCCCATCCTGATTGGCGAGCCGGGCGTGGGCAAAACAGCCATTGCCGAGGGCATTGCGCACCGCATCGTGAGCGGCGACGTGCCCGAAAACCTGCAATCGAAGCTTATCTACTCGCTCGACATGGGGGCGCTCGTTGCCGGCGCAAAGTACAAGGGCGAGTTTGAGGAGCGCCTAAAGTCGGTGGTGAACGAGGTGGTGAAGTCCAACGGCAGCATCATCCTCTTCATCGACGAAATCCACACGCTGGTGGGCGCTGGCAAGAGCGAGGGCGCCATGGACGCCGCCAACATCCTGAAGCCCGCGCTGGCGCGAGGCGACCTCCGCGCTGTGGGTGCTACCACCCTCGACGAGTACCAAAAGTACTTTGAAAAGGACAAAGCGCTTGAGCGCCGCTTTCAAACCGTAACGGTGGACGAGCCTTCGCCCGAAGACGCCGTTTCCATCCTGCGCGGGCTCAAGGAGCGCTACGAAAACCACCACAAGGTGCGCATCAAAGACGACGCCATCATTGCCGCGGTGGAGCTGAGCCACCGCTACATCACCGCGCGATTCCTGCCCGACAAGGCCATAGACCTGATTGACGAGGCGGCAAGCAAGCTGCGGCTGGAGATGAACTCGGTGCCGGAAAGCATTGACGGGCTGAACCGCAAGTTGCGTCAGCTCGAAATTGAGCGCGAGGCTATCAAGCGCGAGGGCGATACAAAAAAGGTGGAGGAGCTGAGCCTCGAAATAGCCAACCTCACCGAGCAGCGCAACACGCTCAACGGGCAGTGGCAGCAGGAAAAGGACGTGATAGACAAAATTCAAAAAAACAAGCAGCTCATTGAGGACTACAAGCTACAGGCGGAAAACGCCGAGCGGCAGGGCAACTACGGCCTGGTGGCGGAGCTGCGCTACGGAAAAATCCGCGAGGCGGAAGCCGAAATAGAAAAGCTGACGAAGTTTAAGGAGGAGCACCGGCACGAGTTTACGCTGGTAAACGAGGAGGTTGACCCGGAAGACGTGGCGGAGGTGGTGGCCAAGTGGACGGGTATCCCCGTCACCCGTATGCTGCAAAGCGAGCGCGAAAAGCTGCTGCAGCTGGAATCGGAGCTGCACCGCCGCGTGGTGGGGCAGGACGAAGCCATAGCTGCCGTGGCCAACGCTGTGCGCCGCAGCCGCGCAGGGCTACAGGATGAGCGAAGGCCCATCGGGTCGTTCATATTCCTCGGCACCACCGGCGTGGGAAAAACGGAGCTGGCCAAGGCGCTTGCCGAATTTCTGTTCAACGACGAAAACCTGATGACCCGCATTGACATGAGCGAATATCAGGAGCGGCACTCCGTATCGCGCCTCATTGGCGCACCTCCCGGCTACGTGGGCTACGACGAGGGCGGGCAGCTCACCGAAGCCGTGCGCCGCAAGCCCTACTCGGTGGTGCTGCTCGACGAAATCGAAAAGGCGCACCCCGATGTATTCAACACCCTGCTGCAGGTGCTCGACGACGGGCGGCTCACCGACAACAAGGGGCGCGTGGTGAACTTCAAAAACACCATCATCATCATGACCTCCAACATCGGCTCGTCCGTCATCATGGAGAACATGGAGCGGCTTACCGACGCCAACCGCGAGCGCCTGCTGGAGCGCACCCGCCTCGACGTAATCGAAATGCTGAAGCAATCGGTGCGCCCGGAGTTTCTCAACCGCGTGGACGAAATCATCATGTTCACCCCGCTCACCCGCGCCGACGTGGAGGAAATTGTAAAAATTCAGCTGGAGCAAATACAAAAGATGCTTGCCGTAAGCGGCGTGCGCATCCGGCTGAGCGATTACGCCATGGCGTGGGTGGTGGAGCAGGGCTACGACCCCGCCTTTGGCGCGCGCCCCGTGAAGCGCGTGCTGCAGCGGGAGCTGGTCAACAGCCTCGCCAAGCAGCTACTCGCCGATACCATCAACAAAGAGCACGAGGTTGTTGTGGACTACTTTGGCGACGGGCTGGTGTTCAGGAATTGAGGGTAGAGCCTTGCACTTCGCGCCCTTCTACGTGAATGGCGCGAAGCGGACGGGCGGGGCAGCTGAACTCGCAGGCGCCGCAGCCTACGCACGCGTTGACGTTTACGTAGGGAACGGTAAGCCCGTTTTTGTGGGGAATCATGCTGATTGCCTGCGTGGGGCAGTGCTCGGAGCAAACGCCGCAGCTGGCCTCGGAGGTTATCACGGTGCAAATGTTGCGCGTAAAAACGGCGTACCCGCTTTGGGTGTGGCGTTTTTCTTCTTTCGTCAGGCGCCGTATAGCGCCGCTGGGGCACACTTCGGAGCAAACGGTGCAGCTGAGGCTACAAAATCCCTTTTCAAAGTGCGCCGTTGGCTGCATCATTCCGGCAAGTCCGTACTCCATAAAAGCCGGCTTCAGCACCCGCGAGGGGCACTTGCTGATGCACAGGTGGCACGAAGTACAGCGCTTCAGCATGTTTTCCGTGCTTATTGCCCCCGGCGGCAAAACAGGCTGCTGCCGGGCATATTTTTTGCGGCTTCCCGTCAGGCTGCTCGCCTCACTTTTGATTGCCGCCACAGGCACGGCGGCTACCGCAGCTGCGCCGGCTTTCAGGAAGCGGCGCTTGCCTTCATCCACAAGAGCTTTTGTCGCCGCGGTATCCGCACTTTTGCTGCGAACAGGAGGCGGTGCGAAGTGCAGCGCGTTCCTTCGGCAAACGTCCAAACAGCTGAAGCAATCTACGCAGCGGCTGCTATCTACGGTTTTTTGTTGGCTGTTGATGCACGCCGTTTTGCACCGTATTTCGCAGGCTCCGCAGCTGTTGCATTTACCCTCATCCATCCTGACTTTGAAAACGGAAAATCGGCTCAACAGCCCCAAAACGGTACCTACCGGACAAATTGTGTTGCAGTACGTGCGCCCGTTTCGCCACGCCAGATAGCCCACAGCGAGCATGGTCAGCGCCGCAACCGCAAGGGAGGGCATGCTTATGATGAATACGTCCGTTTTGTAAAAGGTGTAGTTCCCGAAGCTCGTAAAGATTTCCGCCAGCGCGTTGTTGCCGCTCTTGTAAACCGGACGGAAAATATTTGCCGCTATCCGCCCGTAGGCGCTGTACGGGTCAATAAGCCCCACTACCAGCGGGAATTTCAGGAAAACAGCCGCCACCGCAGCCGCAAGCATGGAGAGGCGCAAAATATTTTTGGCTTTGCTGAACTTGTAGCGCTTTTTTGGAGCCGCTTGCTTTGATACCCAAGCCACCACATCCTGAAATATGCCAAGCGGACAGATGGAGGAGCAGTACGCTCGCCCGAAGAGCAGCGTTAAGGCGGCCAGCGCTACCAGCGTAAATACGGAAGCCGCCATGGCTGCGGGTATGAGCTGTATTTTTGCCGTCAAATCGGTGGTATTTTCGGACATTAAGCCTGCAAAATCAATAAAATAAAATGTTACCAGCGCAAACAGCGCTACCGACACGGCTACTCTTACTTGCTTCAGCATACAAAATTAAATTCTTACCTCGCGGCTACCGCCGGATTTCGTTACTATTTTACTATTTTTTTTGGAGGGTGCAATATTAGCAAATTTAGCCGTAACCGAAAAACTTTTTTTGGGGGATTAACATATTCCGCATATTGCAAAATAAAAATACGGTACTATCAAATAACCGTCAAATAAGATTATACTTATAATCAGTGTGTTGCAAAATAAAAATGCCGTATTGTCAAATAACCGTCAAATAAGATTATGCTTATAATCAGCATATTACAAAATAAAAACGCCGTATTGTCAAATAACCGTCAAATAACCGTCAAATAAGATTATGCTTATAATCAGTATATTACAAAATAAAAACGCCGTATTGTCAAATAACCGTCAAATAACCGTCAAATAAGATTATGCTTATATTCAAACTGTTACAAAATAGAAATGCCCTATTGTCAAATAACCGTCAAATAAGAAATTACCCCAAAAGGGGTGGCGTCATACATTTTTCAATTTAATTTGTCCCGCCGTGCGAATGTTTTTCAAAAGTCAACCAAAATCCGTACTTTTGGGGGAAATTTGAAAATTATGAATCGTTTTCTCAAAGATTGGCTAAACTTCTCCAAAGGCGAGCGCAGAGGGGTTTTGTTGTTGGGCGGGCTGCTGCTTTTGCTGCTGCTTGCGCCGCCTGCCTACAGAGCTTTTTTGCGTCCCAAGTTTACCGATAGCGACATTTCCCAGCTCCGCCGGCACGCCGACAGGCTAAACGAAGCCGCCCAAGCGCAGTTTGACCAGCTGCAGGAAAGCGCGTTGGAAAAGAGGCCGCCGCGGCGGGAAGACAAAATATTCAGGTTTGACCCCAACACCATCTCCACCGATTCGCTGACGTTGCTTGGCTTTTCCCCAAAGCAGGCGGCGGCCATTGTCCGGTACCGCGAGCGCGGTGGGCGCTTTCGCACGGCCAACGATTTCTTGAAGTTGGGCGTCATTACCGAAAAGCAAAAAAAGCGGCTGCAACCCGTCATCGACATTGCCCCGGCGGCCGCCAAAAGCGCATACCGGGCAGACACTATGCGGTACGTCAGGGAAAAACCGGAAGCCGTTGCCGCGCAGCCGGTGGAGCTCAACGCCGCCGACACCGCGCTGCTGCGCACCTTGCCGGGCATTGGCAAGTACTTTGCCCAAAAAATAGTGGAGTATCGCGAGCAATTGGGCGGCTATACGTCGGTAGAGCAGCTGTTGGAAATAAAGAATTTTGGCAGCGAGCGCATACAGCGCCTTGCCGACCGCGTGAGCGTAGATACGTCGTTGGTGCGGAAGCTCACGCTGAGCGAAGAAGACCTTGAGCTCATGCGCCGCCATCCCTACCTTGGCGCGTACGCAGCCCGCGGCGTTGCGCAGTACGCCAAGCGCAAAGGCAGCGCCCTCACCCTCGATGAAGCCCTAAAAAATAACCTGATAACCTCGCTACAGGCGGAAAAGCTCAAAGCTTACGTGAGGTAGGTTGGGGAAAGCCTCACCTCCCAGCGTTTCAGCGTGCGCTCTTCGGCGCTAAACTCTGCGCCAACCTTTACGAGCGCTTTGCCGCCGGCGGAGTAGGGTATGAGGTAGCCCTTGTCGTCTATCTGCTTCAGCGCCTCTTCGGCGGTGGCGTTGCCGGTGAGCTTAAACTCAAACAC
>JAISLN010000003.1 GCA_031290835.1 Prevotellaceae bacterium | reverse complement strand
ACACACACACACACACACACACACACACACACACACACACACACACACACACACACACACACACACACACACACACACACACACACACACACACCACGCTCGTAATATACGCAAATTTTTTGATTCAAAATACCTCCCAATTGCTTTTTACTTTAAAAAAGGGGCAAGCGCTTGCCCCTTTTTATCGCTATACTGCCCATCACTATTTGAAATATATTAACATTTTATTTTTGCAAAAATGGTTGTAAAATCTATATTACACAATAGCATAGCGATAATATGATGTGATGTCAACGCTTGTACATTTGCATGGTTTTCACATAATTTGTTTAATGGGCGAGCGCATGGTTTTTTAAGTTAATTTATTGGTGTGATATTTATTTGAAATGAGCGTCGTTGAAGAAGAATTTTCGTCCGAATTGCTGGCGAAAATATTGCTGAAAGGCGAAAAAGTTGAGCTGTCTGATGCGGTAAGAAAAAAAATATCGGGCTGCTACGATTTTTTACGGGATTTTGCCGCCGACAAAATTATCTACGGCATCAACACGGGGTTTGGCCCCATGTCGCAGTACAGAATTGACGACAAGTCGCTGCTTGAGCTGCAGTACAACATTATTCGCAGCCACTCTACGGGGGCGGGCTGCCCGCTGCCGGACGTGTACGTGCGGGCGGCAATGGTGGCGCGGCTGGGTACGTTTATGCAAGCCCGCTCGGGCGTTCACGTTGAGCTGGTGGACTTGCTGGCGGAGCTTATCAACAGGGAGATTTACCCGCTAATTCCCGAGCACGGGAGCGTGGGCGCGAGCGGCGATTTGGTGCAGCTGGCCCACATAGCCCTTGCGCTCATTGGCGAGGGCGAGGTGCGCTACCGCGGCGAATGGCGGCAAACGGCGGACGTTTTCAGGGAAACCGGGCTCAAGCCGTTTCAAATCCGCCTCCGCGAGGGGCTTTCCGTCACCAACGGCACCGCCGTCATGTCGGGCATTGGCATGGTAAACGCGCTGTACGCCAAACGGCTGCTTTCGTGGGCGGTGGTAGCCTCCGTGCTGATGAACGAAATAGCGTCGTCGTTTGACGATTTGATGTCGCAGGAGCTTAACCAAACCAAGCGCCACGCCGGGCAGCTCGAGGTGGCAGCGCGGATGCGCTCGCTTGCCGAGGGCAGCGCCTGCCTCCAAAAGCGGGAGAACAGGCTGTACAACCATGCCCACGCGGAGGAGAAGGTGTTTGCGGAGAAAATTCAGGCGTACTACTCGCTGCGGTGTGCGCCGCAGGTGCTGGGTCCCGTTTGGGACGAAATAAAAAACGCCGAAAAGGTGGTGGTAAACGAAATAAACTCGGCCTGCGACAACCCGATTGTTGACCCCGAAAGCAAAAACGTGTACCACGGCGGCAACTTTCACGGCGACTACGTTTCCTTTGAGATGGACAAGCTCAAGGTTGCGGTAACCAAGCTCACGATGCTGATGGAGCGTCAGCTGAACTACCTTTGCCACGACCGCATCAACGGCATCCTGCCTCCGTTCCTAAACCTCGGCGTGCTGGGGCTGAACTACGGCTTGCAGGCGTCGCAGTTTACGGCCACTTCTACCACCGCCGAAAACCAAACGCTCTCCAACCCGATGTCGATTCACAGCATACCCTGCAACAACGACAATCAGGATATTGTGAGCATGGGAACAAACGCGGCGCTGCTGACCAAGACGGTGATAGAAAACGCTTGGCAGGTGATGGCAATACACTTCATGGCGCTCGCGCAGGCGGTGGACTGCCTGCAAATTGCCGAAAAGCTGTCGCCCAAAACCCGCAGCATATACAGAGAAGTACGGAAAATTTTTCCTGCATTTGTCGAAGACGCCCCCAAGCACAAGGCGCTGGAAGCGGTAAAAAGGTACTTGCAGCATGAGGAGGTGGAATGTTAGGAAAGCTAATGACAACGAGAGAAACAGGTATGAACGTTGAATACTATTTGCACAAACCATGAAATATGCACTTGTAACCGGCGGGTCTCGCGGCATTGGTCGGGCGGTTTGCCTTCGGCTGGCGGAAATGGGCTACCCGGTGCTGATTAACTACCTCAGCAACCAAGAGGCGGCGGAGGCTACCAAATTGCTGGTGGCGGAAAAAGGCGGCCGGGCAGAGCTGCTCCCCTTCAACGTTGCCAACGGCCAAGAGGCAGACCAACAGCTTACCTCGTGGCAGGAAAATCATCCCGACGATTCCGTTGCCGTGCTGGTCAACAACGCCGGTATCCGGCTGGACAGCTTGATGATTTTTATGCAAAACGAGCAATGGCACAGCGTTGTTGACACCACGCTGAACGGCTTTTTTTACGTTACCCGCCGCCTGCTGAAAGATATGCTTTCTAACCGCTGGGGGCGCATCATCAACGTAGCGTCGCTGTCGGGCGTCAAGGGGTTGCCGGGGCAGGCAAACTACTCGGCGGCAAAGGCTGCGCTGATTGGGGCAACAAAGGCGCTAGCGCAGGAGGTGGGCGCACGAAAGGTAACCGTAAACGCTGTTGCACCCGGATTTATAGAAACCGACATGGTAAAGGATTTGGACGAAAAAACGCTAAAAACCATGATCCCTGCCGGACGCTTCGGCAAACCCGAAGAGGTTGCCGACCTGATAGGATTTTTGGCGTCGGAGCAAGCCGCCTACATCACCGGAGAGGTAATTGCCATCAACGGGGGACTTTATACGTGATTTATAGTGAATTAAATGAATTTTAGGAACAACAAATTTTTTCAGCTTTCAACCAAACAGCACTTATGAGTAGAAGAGTTGTAATAACCGGCATGGGCATTTACTCCTGCATAGGGAAAAATCTGGAGGAGGTGCAACGCTCGCTGTACGATGGCAAGTCCGGCATTGGCGTTGACCCCATGCGGAAAGAGTACGGGTACCGCTCGCCGCTTACGGGCATTGTAGATCGTCCGCTGCTGAAGGGTATGCTGGACCGGCGGCTGCGCGTAGGGCTTGCCGAGGAGGGCGAATACGCCTACATGGCAACGCTCGAAGCGCTGCGCACGGCGGGCATTGACACGGACTACCTCGAAAAGAACGAAGTGGGCATTTTTTACGGCAACGACTCCTCCGCCAAAGCGGTGATTGAGGCGCACAGCATAGCGCAGGCAAAGAAAGACACCACGCTCATCGGCTCGGGCGCCATTTTTCAGTCCATGAACTCTACGATAACCATGAACTTGTCCACCATATTCAAGCTGCGCGGCGTGAACATGACCATCAGCGCGGCCTGCGCAAGCGGCTCACACGCCATCGGGCTGGGCTACCTGTTTATCCGGCAAGGGTTGCAGGACGTTGTGCTGTGCGGCGGAGCGCAGGAAACCAACTACTACTCCATGGGCAGCTTTGACGCGCTGAGCGCCTTCTCCATGCGGGTAGATGAGCCTGCCAAAGCATCGCGCCCGTTTGACGTCGGCAGGGATGGGCTGATACCAAGCGGCGGCGGCGCGAGCCTGATACTGGAAGACTACGAGCATGCCCTGAAGCGCAACGCCACCATCTACGCCGAAGTAATAGGCTACGGCTTTTCCTCCAACGGGGTGCACATTTCGCAGCCAAGCGACGAGGGGTGCTCCGTGGCCATGGCGCGAGCGCTAACCGACGCCGGCGTTGCCGCCTCCGATATTGACTACGTAAACGCCCACGCCACCTCAACGCCGCAAGGCGACATGGCAGAGGCAGTTGCCCTCAACCGCGTTTTTGGCGCCTCGCGACCCCTGATTAGCTCCACCAAATCTATGACGGGGCACGAATGCTGGATGGCAGGCGCAAGCGAAATCATCTACTCCACGCTGATGATGCAAAATTCGTTTGTAGCCCCAAACATCAACTTTGAAAATCCCGACGAGTACTCGCGCAAGCTGAACATTGCAGACAAAACGGTGGAAAAAAATATCGACCTGTTTCTGTCCAACTCCTTCGGGTTTGGCGGAACGAACAGCGCCCTGGTGGTGAAGAAGTATAAAGCATGAGCAAAAAAACATTTTTTTAGCTGAGAAGCAAGAATAAAACTAACAACAATTATATGACACGAGCACAAATAGAAGCAACCGTAAAGAAATTTCTGGTAGAAGAGATCGAAGTTGAAGAAAAGAACATTGTTCCGGAGGCGCTGCTAAAGGATGATTTGGGCATTGACAGCCTCGATTTTGTAGATATAGTGGTAATAGTAGAGCGTAACTTCGGCTTCAAAATCAAGCCGGAGGAAATGGCTGGCGTGCGCACTCTGAGCCAATTTTATGACTACATAGAATCAAAAGTAGGAGACAAGTAGGCCATGAGCAAAAGCCGCGAATGGAAAGGCAATACCGGCGGAGGCTTTTTGGGGCAGCACGGGCTTATTTTCCTGTTTAAGGTGCTGAACATTTGGGTAATGTACTCCATAATGGCGCTGGTGGTTCCTTTTTACATGCTTTTTTCGCGCAAAAGCTACCGTGCCATGTACAGCTTTTTTCGGCGTCGGCTGGGCTATTCGCAGCGGAAAGCCTTTGCCGGCACGTACAAAAACCACTTCGCCTTTGGGCAGGTTATCCTTGACCGCTTTGCGGTTTTTGCCGGACAAAAAAATATTTTTGAGGTGGAAATCACGGGCAACGAACATTTTCGTCGCCTAACGGACGGCGGCAAAGGTTTCATTATAGCCGGATCGCACGTGGGAAACTTTGAGATTAGCGGGTACCTGCTCCACTCGGCGGGCACAACAATAAACGCGCTGGTGTACGCAGGCGAAACGGCGGTAGTTCGGCGCAACCGGACCAAAATACTAAAGCATAACAATATTCGCCTCATTCCTGTTGCCGACGATATGTCGCACCTGTTTGCCGTACATGCCGCCCTGCAAAGGGGCGAGGCGGTGAGCATGACCTGCGACAGAAGCTTGGGGTCGCCCAAAAGGGTGGAGTGCGATTTTCTCAACGGAAAAGCCGACTTTCCGGTCGGCGCATTTGCGCTGGCTACCCACTTCAACGTGGAGGTTGTCGCCATCTTTGCCGTGAAAGAATCCGGCAAAAAATACAGGGTGTACGTAACGCCGTTGCAGGCTGACGAAGCGCTGACGAAGCACGAAAAAACGGAGCATCTCGCCCGCGCATTTGCAAAAGAGCTGGAGGGTATTGTGCGGCAGTACCCCACGCAGTGGTTTAACTACTACGAATTTTGGAAATCATAAAAAAACAGAAAAATGCAGCTATTCCCCGCCTTGGAAAAGAAGTATTCCGCCGAAAACAGCACGGCGCTAAGCGCACAGCGGCTGGCGCACGAAATATCCTTTGGCCCCGTTGTGTTTCAGGTATCGCGGCTAATGGTCAAGTTCGGCATTTTGCAGCTGCTGATAGACTCAACCAACGGGTTGACGCTGGATGAAGTAGCCGAAAAAAGCGGCCTCTCGCGCTACGCTGCTCAGGTGCTGCTGGAGTCGTCCCTCACCATTGGAACGGTGCTCTGCAAAAGCGGACGCTTTGAGGTCTCCAAAGCCGGATGGTTTTTGCTCAACGACCCATTGGTAAAAGTCAACATGGACTTTAACCACGACGTTAACTATCTGGGCTGGTTCGGGCTGGAGGAGGCGCTGCTCACCGGAAAGCCGGAAGGCCTGAAAACTTTTGGCAGCTGGAGCACCATATACGAAGGCTTGTCGAGCTTGCCCGAACAGGCGCAAAAAAGCTGGTTTAGCTTCGACCACTTCTACTCCGACAGCGCATTCGACGAAGCCCTGCCCATCGTTTTCGGCTGCCACCCCCGCACCCTGCTCGACGTGGGAGGAAACACCGGGCGATGGGCGCTGCGCTGCGTGGAGAGCAACCCCCGCGTAAAGGTAACCATCATGGACTTGCCGCAACAGCTGGAGCTGATGAAAAGCCAAACCGCCGGTTGCCCCGGCGCCGACAGGATTTTTGGGCACGGGGCAAACCTGCTGGACAGAGAAACTCCCTTCCCCGCAGGCTTCGACGCCATCTGGATGAGCCAATTTCTCGACTGCTTCTCCGAAGAAGAAGTAACGAGCATCCTCGGGCGAGCCGCCGCCGCCATGAGCCACAACGCCCGCCTCTTTATCATGGAAACGTTTTGGGACAGGCAGCGGTTTGAAGCTGCCGCCTACTGCCTGACGCAAATTAGCTTGTACTTTACCGCCATGGCAAACGGCAACAGCAAAATGTACCACTCCGACGACATGATACGCTGCGCGGAGGCGGCAGGGCTGACGGTAGAAAAAATTCACGACGGGCTGGGAAAGGGACATTCGATTTTGGCGTGTAAAAAGAAAAGTTAGAAAAATTAGGGAAGCTAAGACAGGATGAATTTTGAGGAAGTAAACATACTGGAGCTGCTGCCGCAGCGCCCGCCATTTGTGATGGTGGACAAGCTGCTCTACTGCGACAGGGAAGCTACCGTAACTTCCCTCACGGTGCGGGACGACAACATTTTTTGCGACAATGGCCGGCTGACGGAGGCAGGGATAATAGAAAACATTGCCCAAACCTGCGCAGCCCGCATGGGCTACATCAACAAGTATATATGCAACGACACGGTGAAGCTGGGATTCATCGGCGCAATTCGCAACATGGAAATACGTCGGTTGCCGCAAATCGGCGAGCTGATGACGACGAAAATTATCGTGGTAGAGGAAATTTTTCAAATGACGCTTGTACGTGCAACAGCTATCGCCGGAGATGAAAACATAGCGTCTGCGGAGATGAAGATATCCATCACAGACGTAGAAAGCAAAAAGGAATGAATAATAGCAACACATTGAGCATGCTCAAAGCATCCAAAGAGGTAGAAATCCGCTTCAGCGAGGTGGACTCCATGAACATCGTTTGGCACGGGTCGTATGCGCTGTACTTTGAGGACGCGCGGGAAGCTTTTGGGGCAAAATACGCGCTTGGCTACCTCGACATTTTCGGCAACGGCTACTACGCCCCCTTGGTTGACTTGAGATTTAGCTACAAAAAGCCGCTGATTTACGGAAGCAAAGCCCGCGTGGACATAAGCTACCGCAATACGGAGGCGGCAAAAATTATTTTCGACTACGAAATATTTGACGCTGCCGACGCCTCGCCCGTTGCCACCGGCTCATCCGTGCAGGTGTTTTTGGACAAGCAATACCGGTTAGTGTGGACAAACCCGCCGTTTTACGAAGCATGGAAACAAAAATGGGGGCTACTGTGATTACGATAGCAGGCGACAGCATCATTTCGTCGCTGGGCTTCACGGCAGGAGAAAACTACCGCGCCGTTGCGTCGGGTCAGTCGGGCATACGCCCGTGCAGCGCCTTCAAAGGGCTGCCGGAGCCGCTGGTAGCCTCCACCATCGACAGAGAAAGGCTGGCGGACAGCTTTGCAACGCTTTGCCCCCGCTCGGACGGCTACACAATGCTCGAACAAGCGGCGATACTCTCCGTTGCCGGCGCGGCGGCGCAGGCGCAGGTTGACCTCTCCGGCCCGGACGTGCTGTTTATCCTCTCGTCCACCAAGGGCAACGTGCACCTGCTTGACGAAAACGAGAAAGGTTTTAGCCCCGAGCACCTCTACCTTTGGCACACCGCTCGCCTGATAGCGGAGTACTTTGGCAACCCCAACGAGCCGCTGGCGGTTTCCAACGCCTGCATATCGGGCGCCTGCGCACAAATTGCCGCCCTGCGGGAGCTCGCGTCGGGCGCATACAGCCACGCCGTGGTGGTAGGCGTAGAAATGCTGTCAAAGTTCATCATACTTGGCTTTCAGTCGCTCAAAGCCCTGTCGCCGGAGCCCTGCCGCCCGTTTGACGCCGCCCGCGCCGGGCTTAACCTCGGCGAAGCTGCCGCGGCCATCATCTACAGCCGGGTAGCGGCGGAAGCGGCGAGCGGAGTCGCCCTGCTGCGGGGCGCCATTCGCAACGACGCAAACCACATTTCGGGGCCTTCGCGCACAGGCGAGGGCAGCTACCTTGCCCTGAACGCCCTGCTGCGCGAGGCTGCACCCGACGACGTCGCCTTTGTCAACGCGCACGGCACCGCCACCGCCTACAGCGACAGCATGGAGGCAATAGCCATTACCCGCGCAGGGCTGGGCGCAGCTGCCGTAAACAGCCTCAAGGGTTACTTTGGGCACACGCTGGGGGCAGCGGGCGTGCTGGAGAGCGTCATTTCGGCGCGGGCGCTGGCAAGCGAAACGGCGCTCGCCACGCACGGATTTAAAGACGGCGAAAAGGAGCATCCGCTAAACGTAACCGACAAAAATATCCATACGCAAAAAGCGCGCTGCGTAAAAATGCTCTCCGGATTTGGCGGGTGCAACGCCGCGCTGCTGTTCAAAAATATCAAAAAGGAGTAGGAAGATGCCGCTGCTTGTACGAAAATATTGCCACATAGCGAACCGCGAAGTTAGGGTCAACGGCGAAGCGTTTCCCGTAGCGGAGTCCGACGGCGACGGAAAATTTCTCACGTCGCTCTACCGGTCGCTAAAGATAGACTACCCGAAGTTTTTCAAAATGGATAGCCTGTCGAAGCTGGGTTTTTTGGCGTCGGAGCTGATTTTGAGGGACGAAAATCCGCGCTTTGCGCCGCGGGAAGACCTTGCCGTCATCTGCTTCAACCGGAGCGCGTCGCTGGCAACGGACGCGCTGCATCAGGCAGCCATACAGCGCGAAGATAGCTGCTACGCAAGCCCATCGGTCTTTGTCTATACGCTGCCGAGCATCGTTACCGGCGAGATAGCCATCCGCAACAAATTTTTTGGCGAAACCTCCTTTTACGTCTGCGAGGAGCGGAGCGCGCAGCAAATATTTCGCACCGTGCGCCACGCTTTCCACGACAAGGCTACTCGCGCTGTGCTGGCGGCGTGGGTAGAATGTGGTGGGGAAACGCTTGAAGCGCTCATGGCGCTGGTCGATACGGAATGTCAGGCGGGGATTCCGCTTGAGGAATTTTTGAGGGGGGCAAACATTGCATGATACCATCTTTGCCCAAAGAAGGTTGAGAATGCACAATATTAACTTTATTAAATATTTAAATAAATAAAAATGGAAGAATTGATTTTAGAGCTGAAGCAGGAGATTATTGCTGTCCTGAACTTGGAGGAGGTGGCGCCGACGGATATCGCCGACGATGCTCCGCTGTTTGGCGAGGGGCTTGGGTTGGACTCCATTGACGCTCTTGAGCTGATTGTGCTCATGGAGAAAAACTACGGCATCAAGCTGAAAGACCCGGCGCAGGGGCGCGAGATTTTCAAGTCCATCCGCGTGATGGCGGAGTACATCTACGCCAACAGAACGAAGTAGGGATGCCGAAGGAGATTCTTGTATCGGGCGGCGGCGTAATATCGGCGCTGGGCGCGGGCAAAGAGGCTACGCTCACCGCGTTGCGCGAGCGGCGCACGGGCATTGCCCCCGTTCGCTACCTGCAAACCGCGCACACGGAGCTACCCGTGGGCGAGGTGAAGATGAGCAACGCGGAGATGATGCGCGCGCTGCACATTCCCGAAGAAGAGGTTAGCACGCGCACCTCGCTCATGGGCATGATGGCCGTGCGCGAGGCGCTTGAGCACGCCCGAATAGGCGGCAAGGAGGGGCTGCGCGTGGCGCTCATATCGGGCGTTACCGTAGGCGGAATGGACAAGAGCGAGCGCTACTACCTCGATTTTCTGGAAAACGACACGAAGAACGCCTACATTGCCACGCACGACTGCGGCGCGTGCACGGAAATGATTGCCGACTACTTTGGCGTTTTCTCTGCGGTGGAAACCATCTCCACGGCGTGCTCGTCGGCAGCCAACGCCATCATGCTCGGCGCCATGCTGCTTGAGCGCGGGCTGGCGGACGTGGCGGTGGCGGGCGGGTGCGAGTGCCTCACCAAGTTTCACCTGAACGGCTTCAATACGCTGATGATACTCGACCGCGAGCCGTGCAAGCCGTTTGACGCGCACCGGGCAGGGCTAAACCTTGGCGAGGGCGCGGCGTACCTCGTGCTGGAGCGGGAGGATACGCTCCGCAGGCGGGGCGCAGAGCCGCTGTGCCGCCTCTCGGGCTACGCCAACACCTGCGACGCCTACCACCAAACAGCATCTTCGCCCAACGGCGAGGGGGCGTACCTCGCAATGGCAAAGGCGCTTGAGGCGGCGCAGCTGACGCCAAGGGATATTGGCTACATCAACGCGCACGGAACGGGAACGGTGAACAACGACCTGAGCGAAGGCGTGGCCATTCAGCGGGTTTTTGGCGAAAGCGCACCGCCTGTTTCGTCCACCAAGTCGTTCACGGGGCACACCACGAGCGCAGCGGGAGGCGTGGAGGCGCTTATCGCCGTGCTGGCGCTGCAACACGGCTTTATCCCCGTCAACCTGAACTTTGCGCTGCCCATGCCGGAGCTCGCGCTTACGCCGGCTACCGACGAGCAGCCGACGGCGCCGCTGCGGCACGTGCTGTCCAACTCGTTTGGCTTTGGGGGAAACGATACCTCACTTATTTTTTCAAGAGTATGAGCACAAGGAGCGACGTATATATTTTGGCGGCACGGCAAATCTCCGTGCAACCTCCGCTGACCGACGCATGGATGGACGCGCCGGTGCGCTACGACGCGCCCTACGTGCAGGCTATAGATCCCGACTACCGTCAGCACTTTGCGCCGAACGAAGCCCGACGGCTGGGCAAAATCCTGAAGCGCGCCATGCTCACCTCGCGGCAGGTGATGGCGGCAACGGGTATCGCCAATCCCGACGCCATTATCACCGGAACGGGCTTGGGGTGCATTGAGAATACCGAAATTTTTCTGAACGCGCTGGTACGCGAGGGGGAGGAGCTGCTCACGCCTACCCACTTTATGCAGTCCACGCACAACACCATCGGCTCGCTCATTGCCATTGACGCAGGATGCCGGGGGTACAACGCTACCTACGCCCACAAGGGCACGTCGTTTGAGTGTGCGCTTGCCGACGCGGTGGTGCAGCTGGAGAGCCGCCGGATACAAACAGCGCTAGTGGGAGCGCACGACGAAATGACGCCCGGCTACTTTACGCTGCTAAAGCGCACGGGGTATCTGGGGCACGCCGTAAACGGCTTTGCCGGCGAGGTTGCCCTCAGCATGATGCTTGCATCAGCTCGCGGGGAGAACGCCCTCTGCCGCCTGCGCGGGGTGGAGATGGAGTACTGCCCCTACGACGGCGAGGCGCTGCGGCAAGCGCTCAACCGCCTGCTACAGCGCGCGCAGTGCAGCTTGGACGAGGTTGACGCCGTGATGACGGGCGTAAGCGGGCGGCAGGCCAACGACCAAGTGTACGCAAGCGTTTGCTCAAGGCTGTTTCCGAACAAAAAGCTGCTGCGCTACAAGCACCTGTTCGGCGAAGCGTACACTGCGCCGGGGCTGGGGCTATACGCCGCCGCCGTGTGCCTTGGCCGGCAGCACATTCCGGCACACCTGCTGGCAGAGCACGCAGGCGGAGAACAGCGCAGCGCAGGGAATATTCTGTTTTACAACCAAATGGAGGGGAAAAACCATTCATTTATACTGCTGTCGCCATGTGGAAAATAATTTTGCTGAGCGCCATACAGAGCCTGTTTTTGTCCGGCGGGCAGGTTTTTTTGAAGCTGGCAATGCAGCGCACGGACAAGCTCAGCCTCACGTGGGCGTTTTTGCGCAGCTTGGTAGCCAACCTCTACCTGCTGGCGTCGGGACTGTGCATGATAGCGGGCACGATTTTGTGGCTGTACATCCTCAGGCGCTTTGATTTTTCGGTAGCCTACCCCATAACAAGCATTAGCTACATTTTTGGGATGCTGGCGGCAATCCTTGTTTTTCACGAAGCCGTGCCGACAACCCGCTGGATAGGCGTTATGCTGATAATGGGCGGGGTTGCCTTAGCTGCACGGTAGCGCCCGCTTACCGCAAGCGACGACAATGATCAGCTTACTTAAACAATAGCTTTGAAGAAATGAACAAGATACGCATAAAAAAAATGCTGCCGGCTGCCCTGATGCTGGCTTTGTGCACCGCTGCCGCCGCACAGGATGCAGCGCCGGTGGCCGAAGAGCGGCGCGAGGCCGTGCTACAGCAAATAGCCGCCGCGTCGGCGGGCATGAAGAGCCTGAGCTGCAGCTTTGAGCAAACGAGGGTAACCGCTATGCTAAGCGACAAGCTGGTATCGACCGGTAGAATGTACTACCGTCAGGAGGGTTGCCTGCGGTGGGAGTACGCTCCGCCGATGGACTACACCTTTATTCTGAACAACCGGAAAGCGCTCATGCTGGCAAAAGGCAGGCGCCTGAGCGACCCAAAGCTGAGCCGCTTTTTCAGGGAGATGTCCGATATTATGGTGCACGGCGTCAGCGGAAGCGGGCTGAGCGATGCGCAAAACTTTGACGTTGCCTGCTACGAAAGCGCGGTGCGCTGGGAGGTGGTGCTCACCCCACGAAAGAAAGAGCTGCGAAAAATGTTCGCCTCCATTACGCTGACGTTTAACCTAAAGGACTACACCGCCGACCAAATAGCGCTGGCGGAAAGCAACGGCGACGTTACCACCATCCGCCTGCTCGAAAAACAGCTTAACATAGTAATTGATGAAGCTATGTTCAACGTCAGCATCAATCTTTAATTCACAACCTATAGTTTTCTATTATTGATTACTTATTTTTTAATTTTTAATGCTATGAAACGAAAAATTTTTACTTTGGTAGCGCTGCTATTTTCGGTATCATACGCCGCACAAGCGCAGTATTCCTACAAACCTTTTAGGATTGACGTAGGCGCGGGGCTTTCATTTCCCGTTACCTCCTTTGGCATAGGCGCACTGGGCAGCGTTGAGCCGCAGTACAGCTTTGGGCCATTTGGGGTAGGCCTCCGCATGGAGTACCACGTGGAAGACCATAAAACCGAAATCGACAACATAACAAAATTCAACAGCGCCCTGCTGCTGACAGGCGACTACCGCCTTTCGTCCGGCACCTCCCGCCCGTTTGTTGGCGTTGGACTTGGCTCGTACGTAACAGCGGCAGAATTTGGCGAGACAGATGAGTATAGCAGCCGTTACCGCTTTTTTGGCCAAAAGGCGGGGGCAATGCTCAGGGCAGGCATCGACTTGCCCCACTTCAGGTTTGCGATACACTACCACATCACGGGAAGCGGAAAGCTTGAGAATACAAGCGTAAACTTCAGCTATCTGGCGTTTACGGTAGCCGTTGGCATTAGCGGAGGAAGAATTGACTAAACGCCGATACGCATGAAGCTGGTGGATGATTTCTACAGGATAGCGCAGGTAGCGGGCGCCGATACGGAGCCCGAATACCTCATTTTGCTCAACAAAGAGCACTTTATTTACCGCGCCCACTTTCCGGGCAACCCCATTACGCCGGGCGTTTGCCTCATTCAGCTCTGCAAGGAGCTGATGGAGCGCAGGGTGGGAAAGCCGCTTTTGCTGAAAAAAATAGCAAACGTAAAGTTTTTGTCCGTCGTAAATCCAACGGTTGTTGGGGCTGTGCGGGTGGCGTTTTCCAAAATTACGCCTGCCGAAAACGGGTACAGCTTTTCGGCGGTGGTGTACAGCGGGGCAACGCAATTTGCCAAGCTAAGCTTAACCACCGTTGCGCCATGACGCCGCTGCTCGACAACGAAATGAAAAGGCGGGAGATTTGCGTGGTAATCCCCACCTACAACAACGGGCAGTTTTTGCCAAGCGTGCTCGACGATGTTTTGCGCTACACCTCGCAGGTGGTGGTGGTCAACGACGGCTCTACCGACCATACGTCCGCAGTGCTGGAGCGCTACCGTGCGCAGGTGGAGGTGGTTTCGTACCCGCAAAACAGGGGAAAAGGCTTCGCGCTGGGGCGGGGCTTCGACAGGGCAGAGGCGCTGGGGTATGCGCACGCCATTAGCATGGACGCCGACGGGCAGCACTTTGCCGACGACTTGCCGCAGCTGGTGGAGGCGGCAAAGGCGCATCCGGGCGCTATGATCGTTGGTAGCCGTGCGCTCCGGCAAGAGAACATGCCGCAACAAAATACCTTTGCCAACAAGTTCTCCAACTTTTGGTTTACGGTGCAAACGGGAACCAAGCTGCCCGACACGCAAACCGGCTTCAGGCTCTACCCGCTGGCCGAGATGAAGGGAATGAGGGCGCTTACCTCGCGCTACGAAGCCGAGCTGGAGCTGCTTGTTCGCCTAGCGTGGCGCAACGTGCCGCAAATTCCCGTGCCGATACGGGTGCGCTACCCTCCCGCAGGGGAGCGGGTGAGCCACTTCAGGCCGTGCGCCGACTTTTTGCGCATCAGCGCCCTGAATACGGTTTTTGTTTTCGTCGCCATTATTTACGGTCATCCCTCAAGGCTGATTCGGAGGTTAAGGCGTTTAGCAGGTTAGAAAATGACACGATTTTTTATCGCCACATACGCATACTTTTGTTCGCACAGAAAATTGCTGTTCGGGTTGTTAGCCGCGCTAATAGCCGGGATGATTTTTGCCGTGTCGCGCGTAACGTACAAGGAAGATATTGCCGATTTTTTGCCCAACAGCAAAGCCAACGAGCGCGTCAACGCCGTTTACCGGCAAATCGGCAGCTCCGACAAGCTGTTGGTGAGCTTTGCCATGAAAGATTCTACCCTGCGCAACGCCAATCGCCTCATGGAGGCCATCGACAGCTTTGCGCTGTGGCTGCGAGCGCGCGACAGCCTGCACGTTATCCCCGAAATAGTTGCGCAGGTGGACGAAAGCCGAATGATGGAGATAGTGGAGTTCGTTCTGCAAAACGCCCCCTACTTTCTCACCGAGGCCGACTACCGCCGCATGGATACGCTGCTCTCGGCCGCTGAAATAGCGCTGCGGGTAAAGGAAAACAAGCACCTTTTGACGCTTCCCTCAGGCGGAGCGCTGCGCCAAAGCATTGCGGCAGACCCGCTCCACCTCTTCTCGCCCCTGCTGCTGAAGCTCAAAGATTTTCAGGCAGGCGACCACGAAGAGCTGATAGACGGCTACCTCTTTTCCGGCAACGGGCAAAAGGGCATGGTAATTCTGACGTCGCCCTATGGCGTTAGCGAAACGGACGGCAACACGGCGCTCCTGCGCATGGTCAACGAAACCATGCTGCGCGTGGAGGCCGAATTTCCCGATGTAAAAGCCACCTGCTTTGGCGCACCGGCAATTGCCGTAACCAACGCTACTCAAATAAAAAAGGACAGCGCGCTGGCCATCTCGCTGGCAGTAGCGCTGATATTTATCCTGCTGGCCTACTTTTTTCGCAGCGGGCGAAACATTGTCCTTATTTTCGCCTCAGTCTTGTTTGGGTGGCTGTTTGCCCTGTCGCTGCTCTCCATTTTCAAGGATAGCATTTCCCTCATTGCCGTAGGCGTAAGCTCCATATTTATCGGCATTGCCGTTAACTATCCGCTCCACCTTATCGACCACCTCCGCCAACAGAGCGACGCACGGCAGGCGCTCAGGGAAATTATCCCGCCCCTGCTGATTGGCAACATAACCACCGTGGGCGCTTTTCTCAGCCTCGTATTCCTCAGCTCCGACGCCATGCGCGATTTGGGGCTGTTTGGCTCGCTGCTGCTGGTGGGCGCCATGCTGTTTGTGCTCATTTTCCTGCCGCACATCGTAAAGCCCTCCGCCAAGCATACTCAGCGCAAGCGCCTGCCCTTTGAGCGGCTGGCGTCCTTTGCGCCCGAAACAAAAAAATGGGTGGTATGCTCGGCGCTGCTCTTGACCTGCCCGCTCCTCTACCTGAGCCGCTCTACGACCTTTGAGGCGGATATGAACAAGATCAGCTACATGACCGCGCAGCAGCGCGACGACATGCGCGACATGCTGCAATCGGTGGAAAAAGAGGGTCGGGACGTTATCTACCTTGTTTCCGAGGGGAAGGAGCTGAACGACGCGCTGGCAGCGCACGAGCAAAACGCAGCATTGCTGGACACGCTCCGCCGGCAGAGGCTGGTTGAAAGCGTTGCCGGCGTTGGCGTTTTTCTTGCCTCCCAAGAGGAGCAGCAAGCCCGCCTTGAGCGCTGGAGCGCTTTTTGGAGCACGCGCCGGGAGGCAACGCTGCGGCAGGTGGAGCAAGCCGGCAGCCGCGAAGGGTTTAGGCAAGATGCATTTGCGCCCTTTGCCCGATTGCTGCACGCCAACTTCGCGCCGCAGCGCGAAGGCTACTTTGCGCCCGTCACCTCGCTGCTTGCCGACAGCTACCTCGTAAAGGGCAGCGACGGCTGCATGGTGGTAAGCCTTTTGTACTGTAGCAAGGAGAAGTGCGCCGCGCTGATGCACGCCGTAAGCCGCGCGACCGGCAGCACGCTTGCGTTCAACGCCCGCAGCGCCGGGCAGCAAATCGTGGATTCGCTCTCCAACGACTTTAGCTACGTGCTCTACGTGTGCGGGCTTATCGTGTTCATCTTTCTCACCCTTTCCTTTGGGAGGCTTGAGCTGAGCCTGCTGTCGTTTCTGCCGCTTGCCGTGAGCTGGGTATGGATTTTAGGCCTCATGCAGCTGGGCGACATGCGCTTCAACATTGTCAACATTATCCTTGCCACCTTCATCTTTGGGCAGGGCGACGACTACACCATCTTCATTACCGACGGGCTGATGTACGAGTACGCCTACCGGCGCAAGGTGCTGAAGTCCTACAAAAACAGCATTATCCTTTCGGCGCTCATCATGCTTGCCGGCGTGGGCACGCTGATTTTTGCCAAGCACCCCGCCATGCGCTCGCTGGCGGAGGTTACGGTTGTCGGCATGATTTCGGTGGTGGCAATGGCGTACCTCATCCCGCCGCTCATCTTCCGCTGGCTGACCTGCGCAGGCGGCAAACCCCGCGAAGCGCCCCTGACGATTAGGCGAATCGTAACCTCTGCGTACGTGGGCGCCGTTTTTGTGGTTGGCTGCGCAGCGCTCACCGCCGCCGGGTTTGCGCTCCTTTGCCTCGGCAGCAAAAGCGAAAAGCGCAAGCTGCGCTACCACTCCCTGCTGCACCGTACGGCTCGCTTTGTCATCCGGCGCGTGCCGGGCGTAAAGTTCACCTGCCAAAACCTCTCCGGCGAAACGTTCGAGAAGCCGGCAATCATCATCTGCAACCACCAATCGCACCTCGACCTGATGTGCCTGATGATGCTCACGCCCCGGCTGGTCATCCTGACCAACGGCTGGGTGTGGCGCAACCCGTTCTACGGGCGGCTCATCAAGTACGCCGATTTTTACCCCGTCACCGGCGGGGTGGAGGGTAGCGTGGCGCCGCTCGCAGAGCTGGTGCGGCGCGGATATTCCGTTGCCGTATTCCCCGAAGGCACGCGCTCGGAGGACTGCTCCATCCTGCGCTTCCACCGCGGGGCGTTCTTTTTGGCGGAAGCTCTTGGGCTGGACGTCGTGCCGGTTGTCCTGCACGGCGCGGGGCACGTGCTGCCCAAAAACGCGCTGGTGCTGCGCCGCGGCGCCATTACCGTGCAGGTGCACCCGCGCATAGCGCCCGCCGACGACCGCTTCGGGAGCGGCTACGCGGCGCGGGCAAGGCAAGTGCGGCAGCACTACCTCAGCGCGCTGGAGGCGCTGTCGCGGCAGCGCGAAACGGCGGCGTACTTCGGCAGCGCCGTGCTGCACCGCTACCTCTACAAGGGAGCCGCCGTGGAGCGTAGCGTGCAACGAGCGCTGAAAAGAACGGGCTGCTACGCGCAGTGGATAGACGCCTACGCGGGAACAGGCGCGGCGCTGGTGGTAGGCTGCGGCTACGGCGCTTTTGCCCTCCTCTTTGCCATGGTGCACAAGCGCGTGCAGGTGGTGGCGGTGGACGGCGACGACGATAAGCTGGCCCTTGCGCACGGCTGCGCCGGCATCCCCCCCAACCTGACGTTTTACAAAGAAAACGAGCTGCCCGCCGGCATGACCTTCGAGGTGGTTTACCTCCTAAACCCCAACGAAGCGCAGCGGAAGAGGTACGGCAGCGGCAATTCACAAACAGTAGAAATAGCAGAAGCAAATGGATAAACACGTAGTAATAGTAGGCAGCGGGCTTGGCGGGCTAACCTGCGGCTACATTCTTGCAAAAAACGGGTACCGCGTCAGCGTGCTGGAAAAGAATGCGCAGCTGGGCGGATGCCTCCAAAACTTTGTGCGGCGCGGCGTAAGGTTTGAAACGGGCATGCACTACATCGGCAGCATGGAGGAGGGGCAAACGCTCTACAAGCTCTTCCGCTACCTGTCGCTCCTGCCCGACGTGAGCCTGCGCCCGCTGGACAAAAACGCCTACGACCTCATCTCCATTGCCGGAGAGCGATTTGCCTTTGCCAACGGCAAAGAGCGATTTGTGGAATCGCTGGCGAAGCGCTTCCCCGCCGAGCGGAGCAGCTTGCAGCGCTACGTGCAAACCATCGAAGACGTGGCCGGCCAATCCGCAATGGTTTCGCTCCGGCAGGCCGACGATATGGTGCTGCTCAACCCCGCCTACGTAAAGCAAAGCGCAAGCGAGTTTGTAGAGTCTGCCACCAACAACAAATTGTTGCAGCAGGTGCTGGCGGGCAACCTGCCGCTGTACGCCGGCGTAAAAGGCAAAACCCCGCTGTACATCCACGCGCTCATCAACAGCTTTTACAACCAAAGCGCCTGCCGCATTGTGGGCGGGAGCGACGCCATTGCCCGATCGCTGGTGCGCTCCATCAGGGCAATGGGCGGAAGCGTTCGCTCCTGCGCAAAGGTTGTCGCCGTCCGCTGCAACGACAGCCGGGCTACCGGCGCTGCGCTTGAGGACGGAGAGGTGGTGAGCGGCGACTACTTCATCTCCAACATCCACCCGCTGCGCACCGTGGAGCTGCTGGACACGCACCTCATCCGCAAATCCTACCGTCAGCGCATTGCCGCCATACAAAACACTATCTCCAACTTCACGGTGTACATCCGCTTCAAAAAAAATGCCGTCCCCTACCTCAACTCCAACCTGTACCACTACAACGAGCCAAACGTGTGGGAGGTTGGCGGCTACCGCCCGAGCGCATGGCCCGGCAGCTTTCTCTACATGCACCACTGCTCCTCCATCGAACAGCAGCACGCCGATTCTGCCATCCTGATGAGCTACATGAGCTTTGAGGAGGTGGCGCGGTGGAAGGGCACGCAAATTGGGCAGCGGGGCGACGAGTACGAGGACTTTAAGCAGCAAAAGGCAGAGCGCATGCTGGACGAGCTGGAAAAGCAAATGCCGGGCACACGGGCAAGCATTGAGCAGTACTACACCTCTACGCCCCTAACCTACATGGACTACACCGGCACCGAAAACGGCTCCATGTACGGCATAGTGCGCGACTGCAACGAGCTGATGCAAACAACCATCTCGCCGCGAACTAAAATACCCAACCTCCTGCAGGTGGGGCAAAACATCAACTCGCACGGCGCGCTTGGCGTCGTCATTGGCGCCATCATCACCGCCGGAGAGCTGCTGGGGGTGGGCGCAATTATGCGCCAAATACAGGAGGCGCAACAGTAAACACAAAAAAAACTATTCACCATGAAATTAAAGCTGATATACCCCCGCTGGGAAAAGCTAAAGGGTCAAACTACCTTCAACCTCCCGCCGCACGGGCCGGTTGCCTTTGCCGCTGCCCTGCCCGAATACGTCAACATTTCGTTTACCGACGAAAACGTGGAGCCCGTTGACTACGACGACAGCTGCGACCTTGTTGCCATCTCCATGATGCTAAGCACGCAGGTAAAGCGCGGCTGGGCTATCGCCGACGAATTTCGGCGGCGGGGAAAAAAGGTGCTCTTTGGCGGCATTGCCACCATGCTCCACGCCGAAGAAACCCTACAGCACGCCGACGCCGTATTCCTCGGCGAAGCCGAAGGACGAATGGAGCAGGTGCTGGAGGACTGGCGGCGCGGTGCGCTCCAAAAGGTGTACAGCTACATGGCGCAGCATCCCCCCATAGCGCTGGTAGGACCTGCCCGACGAGACCTCTACAAGCGCGAGCTCTACAACCATAAGGGTGTACAGATGGTGGACCTCTTTCACGCCTCGCGCGGATGCCGCTTCAGCTGCTACCCCTGCGCCGTGGCCTACTTGGGCGGAAGAGCCTTCCGGCCGCGTCCGCTGGACAAGGTGGTAGAAGAAATGGCAACCATCGACAACAACCGCCTCTTTATCGTGGACAACTCGCTGGCGCAGGACAAAAAGTGGGAGGAAGAGCTCTTTAGAGCGCTAATCCCCTTCAAAAAAAAGTGGATAAGCCACACCATTGAGGACGACCCGAAAATTCTCGACCTCGCGGCGCAGGCAGGAGCGTGGTACGTTTACCAAGCCATCTACGACACCTCCACCTACATCAAAGAGCGCGTAAAGCGCTACCACGACCACGGCATCGGCGTAGAGGGCACCATCCTGCTGGGGCTGGACAACCAAACGGAGGACGACGTAAAGCGCCTGATAGACTTCCTGCTGGAGATAGACCTCGACTTGGCGGAGTTCACCGTAATGACGCCCTTTCCCCACACCAAGGGCTACGACGACCTCCTCCGTCAGGGGCGCATCTTCGACTTCGACTGGAACCACTACAACGCCGGGCAGGTGGTGTTTCAACCCCGGCACATGACGGCCGAGCGCCTGCAGCAGCTCTACGACTACGCTTGGGAAACATTCTACAGCGACGAAGCGCAGGAGGCAAAAATGTTCCGCCTGTTTTGCAGCGTAGCCCTCCGCGAAATGAGCGAAGGGACCTACCGACCGCGCAACCGGGCGCTGGCAAACAAATCTTTTGGGAAGGACGTGGTGCGCAACAAAGAAAAATTGTCAACGCTATGAAGGTATCGGAAAAGTACTACACCGAAATTTTTGACTTCAAAGGTCAGTGGGACATGCCCTCAAAGTGCGGGCTAAGGATAGCCGCAACGCCGCGCAAAACCTTTGTGGTAGTCACCGAGCTCTATCAGGACAACCCCGGAACGTCCGTTACCAACGCCGGACGGTCGCTGGCCGAGCAGATTTGCCGCTCCAAGGGGTTGGCGCTGGAGGAAATAGCCTACATAGAGTGCAACCCCGATACCAACTCAAAGCTATCGTTCTACGACGAGGAGCTCTACGAAGTAGCATTCCGCGACGCCCAACCCCCAACCTACCGCCTCCTCACAAGGGACGAGGTAAAAGCGTTGCTTGATAATCGGGAGTAAAAATTTTCACAGCTTTTTATGACAAAAAAGGGTTCAATTCTTAACCGAAAAAGAGGCGTTGGGATTAGCGTCCCCGCCTTCCTTCTTCTTTTTTTCTGTACCGCCTCATCCGCCCAAACCATGAAGCTGTGGGAGGGCGCAGGTACAATAACCTGCAAGCAGAAGCGCAGCGAGCTGACCGCCTACCTTCCCGAAAAGGAAAAGAGCACGGGCATTTCCGTCATCGTGTGTCCCGGGGGCAGCTACCACCACTTGGGCTTGCGGGGCGAAGGGCACAACGTGGCCAAGTTCTTGCAGCGCGAAGGCATTGCCGCCTTTGTGCTGCGCTACCGCGTGGGGATGCACGGCAACCGGCATCCGGCAATGATACAGGATTTGCAGCGAGCCATAGCGCTGGTGAAGGGGATGTGCAGCGAGCACAGCCTCGACTCCGCCAAGGTAGGCGTAATGGGATTTTCGGCAGGCGGGCATCTGGCGGGCGTAGCCGGAACGTACTTCGACGCATGCTTCACGCCGCCGCCCTGCGCTCTTCCGCAGGCGTCGCTCAAGCCCGCGTTTGTGGCAATGATATACCCGGTAGTCACCATGCAGCAGGAGGAAATTGCGCACAAAAGGTCGCGCCGCAACCTGTTGGGGCGCCGCCGCACGCCCGAAATGGAGCGCTACATGTCGCTGGAGCAGCAGGTGCGCCCCGACATGCCTCCCGTTTTCCTCCTCCACTGCAAGGACGACCAAACCGTTGACTACCGCAACAGCGTGCGCTACTACGAGGCATTGCAGGCAAAAAACGTCCGCTGCAAGCTGCTACTCTACGAGCGCTCCGGGCATGGCTTCGGCATTGCCCCAAAGGGCGAAGCATCGGGCTGGCGCCTCGAGCTTGTGCAGTGGGTAAAGGAGGTGGGAAGCTAATGCTGATAACGCTTAACTTTTAATTTTATGGGCACTCTAATTGACTACAGTCCGCAGGAGGAGATAACCCGCTTTCAGGAAAAAAAGTTGCAGGAGGCGCTGCAATACCTGAGCCTGCGGTCGCCGTTTTACCGGCGCATGTTCCGGCAGCACGCCATCGACGTTGCCAAAATCAGGCGGATGGAAGATTTGCGGCAAATCCCGCTTACCGATAAGGGCGATTTGCAGCGATACAACAGCGATTTCCTCTGCGTGCCCCCCGAAAAGGTGATAGACTACATCACCACCTCGGGAACGCTGGGCGACCCCGTAACCTTTGCCATGACAGACAAAGACCTCGACAGGCTGGCGTACAACGAAAAGGTATCGTTTTCCTGCACCGGCACGCAGCCCGGCGACGTCGTGCAGCTGATGACCACCATCGACAAGCGCTTCATGGCGGGCTTGGCCTACTTTTTGGGGCTGCGCGCGCTGGGTGCAGGCGTTATCCGAGTGGGAAACGGTATTCCCGAATTGCAGTGGGACACCATTCGGCGCATTAAGCCAAACACGATTGTCTGCGTGCCCTCGTTTATCCTGCACATCATCAAGTACGCCGAGGAGAACGGTATAGACTACCGCAATTCGAGCGTAAAAAAAGTCGTTTGCATCGGCGAGAATCTTCGGGAGCAGGATTTTTCCCTCAACCTTCTTGGGCGGCGCATCAAGGAGAAGTGGGACGTGGCGCTGTTTTCGACCTACGCCTCTACCGAAATGGCAACCACCTTTGCCGAGTGCGAGCACGGCTGCGGAGGGCATCACCACCCCGAGCTGATTATCTGCGAGCTGGTCAACGAAAACGGAGCGCCTGTGGAGGGAGATGGCAACGTGGGCGAGCTGGTGGTTACCACGCTGGGGGTAGAAGGCATGCCCCTGCTGCGCTTCAAAACGGGCGACTTGGTGAGCATGCACACCTCGCCCTGCCGCTGCGGGCGAACGTCCATGCGGCTCAGCCCCGTGCTGGGGCGCACCAACCACCTCATCAAGCTAAAGGGCACTACGCTCTACCCGCCTGCCCTGTTCGACGTGCTCGACAACACGCCCTACGTAGAGTGCTACGTGGTGGAGGTGGGCAGCAACGACAGCGGCAACGACAGCGTGCTGGTGCGCGTTGGGATGCGCCCACCCGCTGCCGACAACGCTGTAAAGGATTTGAAAGATCGCTTCCGCGCAAAAATTCGCGTAGCGCCGGAGGTGGAGGTTTGCCCGCCGGAGGTAATCCGAAAAATCAACTTCACGGACATGAGCCGCAAGCCCGTGAAGCTGATAGACAGGCGGAAAAAGTAGCGAGCT
>JAISLN010000002.1 GCA_031290835.1 Prevotellaceae bacterium | reverse complement strand
GCCGCCTTGTTGGTGAAGGTGAGCGCCAGCACGGTGGAGGGCGCAACGCCGTGCGCCAGCATGTTGGCTACGCGGCAGGTGAGCACGCGCGTTTTGCCGGAGCCTGCGCCGGCTATGATTAGGGACGCGCCCTGGTAGCTTTCTACGGCCTCGAGCTGGGCGGGGTTGAGGGACGAAAATAAGTCGGACATGGTGGATGCTGTTTTTTTAATTCTGGGCACAAAGGTAGTGATTTTGGCGCATAGTTTTGTCAGAAAAACAGGTCGCAGGTAAACGAGCCTTTGTTGCCCGCCACATCGGTGGCAACGAAAACAATGTTGTGCTGCGCACCGATTTTCACGCGGGCGCTATCTATGGTATAGCGCATCAGGTTGCGCTTTTCGTCGTACTCAAACAGCGCCCATTCGTCGTCCACGTAACCGGCGTAAGAGTGTATTTTGCTGAGGTTGTCCCTTACCGTAAGCGCAATGCTCCGCTGCGTGCGGCTCAGGTGTGCGCCGTCGGAAAAGTTGACGGGAACAATTTTTGGGGGGATGGTGTCGATTGCTACAAAAAAGGAGCCCCAGCTGCGGCTATCGGCGGTAAAGTAGGGCGGCCGAAAGCTGGTGGCGAGCGCTCTTCGGCTGCCGTCGCGCTCTATGCACACTATCAGCGCTTTTTTCTGCAGGCGTTCGGGCACGTTGGCCTTAACGCCGATGCGCACGGCGTGGTGCGGCGGCGCGGCGGGCTGCTTCACGAGAAATACGGGCGAAATGCCGCCGTGCTGCGGCGGCGTGGTTTCCACCTCAAAGACGGCTGCTTCGTAGAGCGCACCGGTGGGGAGGTGCACCTTGAAGCCGCTAACCTCGTAGCTGTTGCTCCGGGTCCACAGCATAATTTTTTGTGCGCTTTCCGTCGGCTGCTTTTTGGCGGCGCTTGCCGCCGATTTTACCCAAAATACCAGCCTTGAGCTGTTGCCGGCGTCATCCGTCAGCGCGACGGTGATTTTGGCTTTTTCGCCGGATTTGAGCGCCACCACGCCCTGCCGCTTCACCTGACGGTAAATGCTCAGGCGGTTGCCCGGCGCCACGTATAGCCTGATGATTTTTTCGTTGTAGCGCAGCTTTCTCTCAAAGTCGAGCATGGCGTTGCAGTAGCGCGTTTCGTCGAAGTCAAAGGCGTCCATGCTGTAGGCAAAAATGAGGCTGTCGTTGAGGTGAAGTGCGCAGCGGCTCACGCCGAAGATGCGGTCGGAGCCGTTCGCCCTATCAAGCATATCCAGCCCAAAGTAGCACGCGCCATCTACGGTAGTGGTGTCGCCTGCGGCGAGCCTGAGCGCGTTTTTTGCCTGCCTCACGGTGAAGATTTGGCGGCATTTGGGGAGCGCCGCGCCCTGCACCGTGTCGAAACCGTAAACGAGCAGCCGGCGGATTGTCGGCGGTTTGGCGTCGGGCAGCTTGTAGATTCCCCGCTGCATGATGTTCAGCGGCTGCTGGCGGCTGTTGCGGATTTCAAAGTGCAGGTGGGGGCCGGACGAGCTGCCGCTGTTGCCGGCAAAGCCTATCTGCTCGCCCTTCCGGAGCGGAAAGGTAAGCGGGTCAAGCTCCGCGTCGAGAAAAAACGACCGGTTGGCGTACTGCTTTTCGTGCGCCCATGCGGCAATGGCGGGGACAAAGCGCTGCAAGTGCCCGTACACCGAAGTTGTTCCGTTGGGGTGCGCCACGTACAGCGCATTTCCGTAGCCGTCCGGCCGGATAACGATGCGCGATACGTACCCTCGCGCAACGGCGTACACCGGCTCGCCCTCCACGCCGCCAACCCTGAAATCTACGCCGGAGTGCAGGTGGTTGGGGCGCACCTCGCCAAAGTTGGCGGACAGCGACAGGGCATTTTTCAGGGGCGGAACGTAGTAGGCAACATTTTGCGAAGCGGCTGCCTGACAAAACAGGGTGAGCGCAGCGGCTGCAAGCTGCGCAAAGGGATAGCGGATAGCTGATTGGGGGCTGTTCATAATGTTATAAAATACAAAATTGTTTCTAAATAACAGGCATTGTTTGCTTATTTTTTTTACAAAAGTACACTTTTATTCGGTGTTATTCTTCAAGTTAATATTGTTTTGTGGAAAAAAGATGAAATACATAGTTGAAATTATCGTAAGATTTGCTACCTTTGTTGGGTAAACTTCAAAATTCGTCAAAAAGGATTCACCACAATGAGTGCAGAGATAAATGATGTTTTGTGTGGCTTGAGCGATAAGTTTGAACAGCTGGTATCGCTATGCGAAAAAACTCGCGTTGAATACAGCAAAGTACAGCAGGACAACAGAGCGCTGATAGAGCGCAGGCAAGAGCAGGAGTCAAGGTTGGCGGAGCTGGAGGAGAAGAACAAGAGGTTGCTGATTACTCAGGCATTTACGGCGGCCAACGGAAATTCGGAGGAAGCCAAAGAAAAAATCAGCAAGATTGTGCGGGACATTGATAAGTGTATCACGCTTTTAACAAAGTGAAAAGCAGTATTTTGCAATGGAAAAGTTGTCAATACGGGTAAACATCGCCGAGCGCTACTATCCGCTCAAAATTGAGCGCAATGACGAAGAAAAAGTGCGGCAGGCGGTGAAGTTGATAAACGAAAAAGTGCTGAGCTACAAGCAACGGCACAACGACAGCAGCGACATGCAGGATTGGCTTGCTATGGCAAGCATGTACTTTGCAATGAAGGTTGTCGAAAACGAGCAAAATCAGGCTTTGCCCAAAGCTATTGAGGAATTGCAGGAGCTGGATAAAAAACTCTCCGAATACCTTGATTACGTAACCGAAAAAACGAGCGATACGCTATGATAACGTTCTTTGCATAGGTAATTTATTATTCCGCACAAGTTTTCAATTTACTTTGCGAAAACCAACATTATTATTGTTGGAGCAGCAACTCGGAGAATTTAGAGCAGGCCTCAACCCTTGCGGGTCGCCCTTTGGACGCAGTGGACGTTCGACATTCGCCGGTAGCTCCTTTCATGGATAGCTGGGTTTTCGTCAAACCTTATTGAAGGCTTGTGCTTTTTTTTTTGTCAGAAATTATGATCCGCGTTATAGATAATTACAACCATACTAACTTTATAAATTATGACCACACTACCCATTTTAATAACATTTGCAGCCGCATTTGTTGTTGGAGGTTTGCTGTCGTTTTTTATCATGAACGCCCTGACAAAAAAGAAGCGCAAAAGAATTGTGCAGGATGCAGAAGCCGAGGCGGAGCTGGTAAAAAAGGAGAAAAT
>JAISLN010000001.1 GCA_031290835.1 Prevotellaceae bacterium | reverse complement strand
GCCGCAGAAGCTGCCGCCGAAGTCGCCAAGGTCGATACCGGCAACACGGCGTGGATTATCGTTGCCACTATTCTGGTGCTGCTGATGACCATTCCCGGCTTGGCGCTGTTCTACGGCGGTTTGGTGCGCCAAAAAAACCTGCTTAGCATCGTCATGCAGTGCTTTGTGCTGGCGGGCGTAATTAGCATTCTTTGGGTTGCCTTTGGCTACAGCTGGGTGTTTGGCACAAGCTTTATGGAGTCGGGGAGCTCGCTGGGATTTTTTATTGGCGGCTTCGACAAGGTTTTTCTGCACGGCGTTACTATCAACACGCTAATGCCCAACGTCAACATTCCCGAAGCCATATTTGCGCTGTTTCAGTGCATGTTTGCTGTCATAACTCCGGCACTCATTATCGGGGCGTTTGCCGAGCGGGTGAGGTTTGCAGGCTACCTGCTGTTTATGGTGCTTTGGACTATTGTGGTTTACAATCCGCTGGCGCACTGGGTTTGGGGCGGCGGCTGGCTGGGTGCGCTGGGCGCTATTGACTTTGCCGGCGGTACGGTGGTGCACATCAACGCCGGCATTTCGGCGCTGATTATGGCCATTATGCTCGGCAAAAGAAAAGGCTACAAGTACGGTCGGCCTACCACGCCGCACAACGTTGCCTTTGTGTTTATCGGTGCTGCGTTTCTGTGGCTGGGCTGGTTTGGCTTCAACGCCGGTAGCGGCTTGGCGGCCGACGGCTTGGCGGCCAACGCTTTTTTGGTAACGCACCTCTCAACTGCCGTTGCCGTTGTTACGTGGATGGCGATAGACTGGATACGGAATAAGAAGCCGACCACGGTGGGCGCGTGTACGGGCGCGGTTGCCGGGCTGGTGGCCATCACTCCGGCGGCGGGAACGGTGGACGTGCTGGGGGCATTTTTCATAGGCGCCATTTCGTCTGCGGTGTGCTTTTTCATGGTGGCCGTGGTAAAAACAAAGCTGAAGTACGACGATTCGCTCGACGCCTTTGGCGTGCACGGCGTTGGAGGAATTATAGGGTCTATCCTCACCGGCGTTTTTGCCACTCAGCTCATCACGGGCGAAGGCGGGCAGCAGGGGGCCTTGTACGGCGACTGGCATCAGCTGTGGGTGCAGACCGTTGCAACGCTGGCAACCATTGCCTACAGCGCAATCCTCACCATCATTCTGTTTTACGTGGTGGATAAGCTGGTGGGCATACGTGTTTCGTCGCTGGTGGAAGAAGAAGGGCTGGATATTTATGAGCACGGCGAAGCAAGCTACAACTGAAATTTTGAATTCTAAATTTTGAATTTTGAATTGCGCTACGCACTCTTTTTGGAGATAAAAATTTTATGGTTAACTAAGATTCCTCTTTTTTCTGTTTTATTTACTCATGATTATGATTACGACGCCCGTTGCAGCCGTTGCGCAGGAAACGCAAACAATCAGGGGGCTGGTGTTGGACGAAGACACACAGCAACCTGTTGTGGGAGCAATGGTCTGGATGGATAGCGTGAAAGGGAAATCATTTGCCACCGATAGCAGCGGGGCGTTTGTGATAGCGCATGTTCCCGTGGGTAAACGATATTTGTACGTGAGGCATATTGCATACAGCCCGGTAGAGCGCTACGAAGTAACGCTGCTAGCGGGTAAGGAAGCAACGGTAGCCATTGCTTTAAAAGAGGCTGTGTGGGCAATTGATGAGGTGGTGGTGGCATACAGCGAAAAGGAACAGAAAGGAGGAGCGGAAATTGTGCCAACAGCCGTTAACCGCTATGCGGGTAATGTGCGCGACCCTCTGCGGATGTTGTCTTCTGTGGTGGGCGTTCAAAATCTGTCGGATGATAAAAATGATTTAGTCGTAAGAGGCAACAGCCCCATTGGCGTGCTTTGGATGCTGGAGGGATGCGAAATTTTTAACCCCAACCATTTTTCGGCATCCGGCGGAACAGGTGGAGCCGTGAGCGTATTTAACCCCGACATGATGGGCGTTTCTACCCTTTACACAGGCGCTTTTCCGGCAAGATTCGGCAACGTGCTGTCGGCAGTATTTGACGCAAAGCTGCGCAACGGATCTATGCACAAATTTGAGCACTACGCGCAGCTAAGTAACGTTGATTGCAACGCCGGGTCTGAGGGGTATTTAAAGAAAGGTACAGCATCCTACAATCTTGCCTATCGGCAATCGTTTGTAGAGGCTATTGAAAAAGTATCCGCATCATACAAAAACAAGCTGGGCGCTACGCCCGACTTTAAGGATTTTGCAGCAAAATTACGCTTTTTGCATCGGAGAGGAGCCACGAATGTATGGGCGGTTGGCGGGCTAAGCCAAATTGACGTAGAGGCAGGAAACGGCGTGAATAGCACAACGCTGGATATAGGAAATAAAACGACGACGCTATCGGTAGGCGTGGGAGAGTCGCTGTTTTTATCCGACCATGTAAGCCTAAATGCCAACCTTTACACCTCGCAACTTGGCACAAAAAACGTAAAGCAAGACCACGACTATACGGGGCAAGGAGGGTTGCCATCTACAGTATTTACCGATACGGAACAGCGCTACGGCTTTAACGCCACGTTGACGGCAAAAGTAAGCGCAAAAAATGTACTCTCCGCAGGGCTATCAAGCAGCATGGTATCTTCGCATGTAGTGAACGATGAGCGGCAATTCCCTGAGGATACGCTTTTTTACTATGCGCTGGAAAAACAGTATGGCACGCTGAATGCTTTTACAGAGTGGAAATGTCGCTTTGGCGCAGGCTGGGAAAGCACGTTGGGGGTACACTATTTTTACTTGCACCTGAACAGCAGCCAAAGCGTGGAGCCTCGCGCCTCGCTGAGCTGGAAGCCGGCAAAAGCTCACCATATTACGCTGTACGCGGGAATGTATAGCCGACAAAATCCTGTTGGCATGTACTTCACCCAAGAGCATGTAGCGGGAGGAGGATTTACGCAACCCTACCTTTCCTTTGACTTTATGAAAAGCGCACAGGTAGCGATAAGCTACCGGGCAACACCGTTGCCCCAATGGAGCATGGAAGTAAACGGGTATTACCAACACCACTACAACGTTGCCGTGAGCCAATACTCGCGCTCGTACTCAGCGCTCAACCTTGCCTACTATTTTGACGATATTTACTTACTGTATCAAAAGCTGGAAGCTACGGGCATTGGCCGTTGCTATGGTGTAGAAATCAGCACACGCCTTAGCGGAGAGAGCGGTTATTACGCGCAGCTGAACGGCAGCCTTTTTTCGGCAAAAGCGCGAGGCTATGATAAGCAATGGTACAACACTACGTTCAACAACACTTATGCTTTGACAGCGCTTGTTGGGAAAGAAATACCGCTATCGCCCCACCGCAAGTATGCGCTTACGATAGATATTTCGGGCATGCTTGCCGGAGGGCGACGCTATACGCCGCTTGATGTTGAAGCGAGCGCCCAACAAATGAAAATCATATACGATGAAACCCTGCGGAATGCCAAGCAATATGCTCCATATTCGCGGGTGGATGCAAAGGTGGGGTTGCTGTACAATGCCAAAGCGGTAACGCATATACTGTCTTTTGATTTCAGGAATGTATTTGATACGGAAAATATTTATGAGCAGGTAGAGCTACCTTTGAAGGGGGAGATTTTTACCTATACGGTTTACCAATTGCGATTTTTCCCCGTGCTGTCATACAAAATTTTGTTTTCAACATAAGCTGTTGACTTTAAATTTTTATTCATATATTTGTAGTATTTTCTCATTTTAAAAATGAATAATTAAAACTATCAAATTCAAAATTTTCATGAAGCTATTCCTACCCTCAGATTACAGGGCAACGCTTGCCCCCGAAACTATGGAGCAAGCCATAGAGCAGCTAAAGGTGCTGTTTCCGGCGGAGCTGTCGGAGCAATTGGGGCTAAGGCGCGTTACGGCGCCGCTGTTTGTGCTGTCGGGCACGGGCATCAACGATAACCTGAACGGCGTGGAGCGCCCCGTGTCGTTCAAGGTAAAGGATATGGGCGACGCAAAGGCGGAGGTGGTGCACTCGCTCGCCAAGTGGAAGCGCATGAAGCTGGCCGCCTACAAAATCTCCCCGGGCTACGGCATCTACACCGACATGAACGCCATCCGCGCCGACGAAGAGCTCGACAACATACACTCGCTCTACGTTGACCAATGGGACTGGGAGCGAACGATTACCCCGGCGGACAAAAACCTTGCCTTCCTCAAGGCCATTGTAGAAAAAATATACGCCGCGCTGAAGAGCGTGGAGGCGCACGTGTACAAGCTCTACCCGCACATCACGCCGTCGCTCCCCGACAAGATTACCTTTGTCCACAGCGAGGATTTGCTGAAAGCCTACCCCGCGCTTTCGCCGCGGGAGCGCGAAACGGAGGCGGCGCGAAGGCACGGCGCCATATTCGTGATTGGCATTGGCGGCAAGCTGGCCAACGGCGAAAAGCACGACGGCCGCGCCCCCGACTACGACGACTGGTCAACGCCCACCGACGCCGGGCACAAGGGGCTGAACGGCGATATGGTGCTGTGGAACGGCGTGCTTCAGTCGGCCTTTGAAATATCGTCGATGGGCGTCCGCGTGGACAAGGAGGCGCTTGTTCGTCAGCTCGACCTGGAGGGCTGCCCCGAGCGAAAAGACCTGCTCTTTCACCGCCTGCTGCTGGAGGACAGAATTCCCCTCTCCATTGGCGGCGGAATAGGGCAAAGCCGCCTCTGCATGTTCCTGCTGCGCTGCGCGCACATCGGCGAAACGCAGTCGTCGCTCTGGAGCGACGAAATGATTGATACCTGCAAGCAAAACAACATTTTTCTCAAATAATAAATTAAATATCAACAACAAACAAAACAAAAAAGATTATGAGTACACTAAGATTTAGGCTTCTGGATGAAGCCTTTGGCAAGAAAGCCGTACAGGTAGAAAGCCCTGTAAAGAGAGTTTCCGAATACTTCGGGCAAAACGTTTTCTCGTACGAGAAAATGAAGGACTACCTCTCCAAAACAACCTTCAAAACCCTTAGCGCAGCGGTAAAATCCGGCGCACCGCTTTCGCACGACATCGCCGAAGAGGTGGCGCAGGGCATGAAGCAGTGGGCTATCGAAATGGGCGCTACCCACTACACGCACTGGTTTCAGCCCCTCACGGGCGGCACCGCCGAAAAGCACGACGCCTTTGCCGAGTTTAACAGCGAAAAACAGGTTATCGAGGAGTTTTCGGGCAAGCTGCTCGTGCAGCAAGAGCCGGACGCATCGAGCTTCCCAAGCGGCGGCATTCGCAACACCTTTGAGGCGCGCGGATACACGGCGTGGGATCCTGCATCGCCCGCCTTTGTGGTGGGCGATACGCTCTGCATCCCCACCATCTTTATCTCCTACACGGGCGAGGCGCTGGACTACAAGGCGCCCCTCCTCAAGGCGCTCTCTGCGGTTGATAAAAATGCGGTGAAAGTCTGCAAGCTCTTTGACGAAAGCGTTACCAAAGTATTTTCGTACTTGGGCTGGGAGCAGGAGTACTTTTTGGTGGACGGTGCGCTCTGGGCGGGTCGCCCGGACTTGGTGCTCACCGGCCGCACGCTCATGGGGCACGACAGCGCAAAAAATCAGCAGCTCGAAGACCACTACTTTGGCCACATCCCCTCCCGCGTGCTCGCGTTCATGACGGAGCTCGAAATTGAAGCCCACAAGCTCGGCATCCCCGTAAAGACGCGGCACAACGAAGTTGCGCCAAATCAGTTTGAGCTGGCGCCGATATACGAAGAAACCAACCTCGCCGTTGACCACAACCTGCTGGTGATGTCGGTAATGCGCCGCGTAGCCCGCAAGCACGGCTTCAGGGTGGTGCTGCACGAAAAGCCCTTCAAGGGCATCAACGGGTCGGGCAAGCACTGCAACTGGTCGCTGGGAACAGACACCGGCGTAAACCTCCTCGCGCCCGGCAAAGACGCCGTGAGCAACCTACAGTTTGTAACCTTTGTTGCCAACGTGCTGAAGGCCGTTTACAAGCACAACGCCCTGCTGAAGGCCTCCATCAGCTCCGCCACCAACGCGCACCGGCTCGGCGCAAACGAAGCCCCGCCCGCCATCATTTCGGTCTTCCTCGGAAGCCAAATTTCGGCAGTGCTCGACAAGGTGGCAGCCTCCAAAACCGACGACGCCATTGCCATTGACAAAAAGGCAGGCCTGAAGCTCGGCGTAGGGCAAATACCGGAGCTGTTTATCGACAACACCGACCGCAACCGCACGTCGCCCTTTGCGTTTACGGGCAACCGCTTTGAGTTCCGCGCCGTAGGATCGTCCGAAAACTGCGGCGCCGCCATGACGGCGCTCAACGCCGCCGTAGCGCACCAGCTCGACGAATTTCTCAAGGAGGTGGAAGGGCTTATCGCAAAAGGCGCCGCCAAAGAAAAGGCAATCTTTGAGGTGGTGAAAAAGTACATCAAGGAGAGCGCCCCCATCCGCTTCGACGGCAACGGCTACAGCGACGAGTGGAAAGCCGAAGCCCAAAAGCGCGGGTTGGACTGCGAAACCAGCGTGCCCATCATCTTCGACAGCTACCTCTCGAAGGACAGCGTGAAGATGTTTGCCGAAACCGACGTGTTCAACGAAAAGGAGCTCCACTCGCGCTGCGAGGTGAAGTGGGAAACCTACGTCAAGAAGATACAAATCGAATCGCGCGTGCTGGGCGACCTCGCAATGAACCACATTGTGCCGGTGGCAACCGAGTACCAATCGCGCCTGTTGGACAACGTTTCAAAGGTTGCAGCCCTCTTCTCCGAAGAGCTGAGCACGGCAATGTCGTCGCAAAATAGGCTCATCATTGAGCGCATTGCCAACCACACCAACGAGATCACGCTTGGCGTGGCGAACATGATAAACGAGCGCAAGGTTGCCAACAAAATCGAAAGCGAGCGCGAAAAGGCGCTTGCCTACCACGACAACATCGTGCCGCGCATGGACGCCATCCGCTACCACATCGACAAGCTGGAGCTGATTGTGGACAACGAAATGTGGCCCCTCCCCAAGTACAGAGAGCTGCTGTTTGTGAGGTAAAAGCCGTAACGAAAAAAATCCCTGCCAAAAGGCAGGGATTTTTTTATGGGGGTTATTCGTTGTTCACTATTCGCTATTCGTTGTTTAGCAAATCCATTCAAGCCATAGCGTACCTGAGTGAGTACGTGGTGAGCGGGTGAAAGATTAGCGCGTACTTCGCCCATAAAATACCCTGCGGCTTTAAGTTTGTGCGTAAATTCGGGAATTTCATCTATCTTTGCAAAAAAAAGCGATGATATGAATGCCAAGCTGCTCCGAAAAATACAGGCAACTCTTGCGCAAGAGCCTATCTCGCGGGCATGGCTATTCGGCTCGTTTGCCCGCAACGAAGAAACCCCGGAAAGCGATATTGATATTTTAGTACAATTTATGCCCGATGCACAAATCAGCCTATTTGACTACGGCGGCATTATCCATAAATTGGAAAAAAATACCGGCTGTCGGGTAGATTTGGTGCAGGAACATACGCTAAAACCTTTTGCCCGCGCTACAGTTGAACAGGACAAAAAGCTGATATATGAGAGAAAAACCTCGTGACATAGAGCGCTTGCAGCATATCTATACGGCCAT